>JAIEIQ010000047.1 GCA_029065305.1 Oscillospiraceae bacterium | reverse complement strand
GGTCATCGCCTGCAACGTGATCATCATGCGGGTGGACGGCTTCGCCATGATGCCCAACATGACCTTCGGCCAGGCGATGAGCGTCTACACCGGCCAGAACGTGGGGGCCGGGCGGCTGGACCGCGTCCACCAGGGGCTCAAGCAGGGGACCGCTATGGCGGTGGGCTTCGCCTGCGCCATCACCTGCTGCCTGCTGCTCTTCGGCAAGAGCATGTTCGCCCTCTTTACGGACACGGAGCAGCTCATTGAGCTGGCCTACCGGATGATGAGCATTATGGCCGTGGGCTACATCACCATCGCCGTCACCCAGGTGCTGGGCGGCGTCATGCGGGGGGCTGGGGATACCGTGACCCCTATGTGGATCTCCATGTTTACCACCATCGTTTTGCGCATTCCCGTGGCCTACGGCCTGGCGTATCTGACCCGGTGCCCGGAGTGGCCCAAGGGCCGGCCCGAGGCTCTGTCGGTCTCCCTGCTGGTGCCATGGGTGCTGGGGGCGGTAATCTCCTTCTTCTTCTACCGCCATGGCCGCTGGCGGAGAACCGCCCTGAATCAGGCGAAAGCTGCGCGGAGGGATTGATTTAACAGATTTTGTATGATACAATGCGTTCAAAGCAGGACGTCCTGCTTCCTTTTGGCAATGCCAAAGGAAATGAATTTGAAACGGGAGGAAGAACAGATGAGAAAGAAACTGACGGCAGCGGTCCTGGCTCTGGCGCTGATACTGGGGATGATCCCCGGGGCCTCTGCGGCGGAGCTGGCGAGGGCGTCCACCCAGAGCGTGGAGGTGGACGGAACTCCGGTGGAGTTCCAGATGTACGCCCTGGTGGACGAAAACGGCGGCCTGACCAACTATGTCAAGCTCCGGGACGTGGCCCATGTCCTCAACAGCACCCCGGCCAAGTTCTCCGTGGGCTATGACGGGACCATCAGCATCACCACCGGCGAGGCTTATACCAGCAACGGCTCGGAGATGTCCACCCCCTACTCCGGCGACCGGGCGTACAAGCCCGGGCCCGGCGCGGTGAAGGTCAACGGGGCGGACGTGAGCCTGGACGCCATCGTTTTGACCGACGACAACGGCGGGGCGTACACCTATTTCAAGCTCCGGGACCTGGGCGCGGCCCTGGGCTTCAAGGTGGACTGGACCGGGGAGCGGGGCGTGTTTATCGAGACCGGGGCGGAGGCGGCGCCTGTGCAGGAGGCCCCCAAGACGCTTACGATGGAGGATGTACAGGGGATCTGGTACTTTCCCGGTGGGGAGTGGGATGCTGCCCGTGAGTATATTTTTACCGGGGATCAGGTGAAAGCGGTCATTTATAATAGCAATAATAATGAGTTCGCGAACTATAGCTATCTATATTATACCGCTACCTGTACGATGGAGAGCTCGTACGCGCACAGAGGCGTGATTAAAATGAGCGGGCTCCAGCAATACACGGTGGCAGAAGACGGTACGGAAACCCCCATGGAAAGCTCCCGTACTTCCCTGAATATTGGGACATACGTAGATGGAAAGCTCATTATTGGTGATGGCCCCAAGTGGAGCTGCGAGCCTATTTCTGAGTCCAGGCTGAACCGTGAAATGATGTCTCTTATAGAGGGGGCAGCGGCCAAGCGGGAGGAGATGGAGGCTGAGTACCCCTCTTACGCCGGCTACCCCGGTGTTCCGGACGCGGGGCCTATCATTGACCGGCGCGGCAGAGCCGAAGCTGGTAGTGCGCCGTGGAGCGAGGGTATGACACATTATCGTTATACAATCGTAGAAGACCTAAGCATGAAAAACAACGATCCTTTGTGGTTGATTGAATGGCAGGCGAGTATCGACTTCGACCCGATGTATGAAAAATATAGGGACGTTCTGCTGGAGTGCGGTTTCTCCGAGCGCACTATCCACACATATGGAGGCGATGAGGAGGGATTCGTCGGATACGGATGGGTCGTGCTTGTTTATCGAGACAGACTCTCATTTGTCGTCAGTGTTCAGCCGGATGATTAAGGATAAAGGGAGCGCCCCGAAGGGCGCTCCCTCTTTTCGTCAGTTCTGCTTCTGGTTCTGGCTGTCCTGGTTCTTCTGGTTCTGGCTGCTGCTCTGGTTGTTATTCTTGTTCTGATTCTTATTCTGATTGCTCATAATGAAAAGTCCTCCTTTCCAAGAACGGTACAGCCCTAGTATGGACCTGAATTTCTGCCGTTATACACGGGAAAAAAGAATAATCAGGAAAAAACGGAAAATACTAGGACCATCCCATCTGAAAAAGGAGAGCACCATGGAACTTCGAGACAGCGTCACCAAGGACAACCTTCTCCGGGCCTTCGCCGGGGAGAGCCAGGCCAGAAACCGCTACACTTTCGCCGCCGGCATCTGCCAGCAGAACAAGCTCCAGGTCTTAGAGGCCGTGTTCCTCTACACAGCGGGCCAGGAGAAGGAGCACGCGGAGATCTACTACAACGACCTCAAGCAGGCCGGGTGCGAGAACGTGACCATCACCGCCAACTACCCGGTGGATCTGCCGGACCAGCCCCTCAAGCTCCTGGAGCTGGCCCGGGAGCACGAGCTGGACGAGTACAGGGAGGCGTACCCCTTCTTCGCCGAGAAGGCCAAGGAGGAGGGCTTCCCGGCCATTGAGCGCCATTTCCGCCAGATCGCGGAGATTGAGAAGGTCCACGCCGACCGCTTCGACCGCTTCGCCCGGCTCCTGCGGGACAACAAGCTCTTTGTCAGCGATGTGGACACCGGCTGGATCTGCCTCAACTGCGGACACGTCCTCACCGCCAAGCAGGCCCCGGCCAAGTGCCCCGTCTGCTCCCACGATCAGGGCTACTTTATCCGCCTGGAGCTGTCGCCCTACGAGAAATAGGATCGGAGGCCGTCCCGCCGGGACGGCCTCCGATCTATGCCGCGATATCCTTCCGCCCGTACCACCACAGGCCGAGCCCGGCGCAGACTGTGCCCAGGGCGCACCCCGCCAGCATCGGACCGGCGGCGGACTCCCTGGAGAAGATCCGGGCCGCGTCGGCGTAGTAGTAGGGCGTCACAAACCGCAGCCAGTCCAGCCCCGCGTCCAGATTCACCGCCAGCCCCAGGAAGTACAGCCCCGCCGCCAGGCCCATGCCCAGCCCCAGCC
>JAIEIQ010000046.1 GCA_029065305.1 Oscillospiraceae bacterium | reverse complement strand
GTGCGGGACGCCGGTATGGCCGGCGAACTGCTGCGGGATGTGAGCCAGTCTATCCCCCGCCCGTCCTCCCAGGCTATGCGCACCCACGGCGGGGACGGCGGCGGGGATGTGCGGCAGCTGCTGCGGTAACAGCCGTGTACGTGGACGATATTGAAGCAGAGGGGCGGGGCCGCCGGTGAAGCGGCCCCGCCCCCTTTTCCGGCGGCTTCAAAAATCCGCCGTTGAAGATTTTCCCCATATGGGCTATACTATGGTCAATCACCATTTCTGGAAAGGGGGGAGCGCCATGTCGGGACGGGGCCGCAGAAGGGAATGGCCCGCCGCAGGTGCGAAGCGCGCCCGCGCTCTTCTGGCGCAGTCCTGGAACGCCGCAGAAAAGGACCGCTCCACAGCCGGCCTTCTGGCCGGGCACTACCACAGCGCCATACTGGCCCGCCTGCCCTCCGCCGCGAAAAAGAGCCGGGAGCTGCGCCCGGCCCAGATCACATCCTGGCTGAATGAGTTTCTGTCCCTGGAGCGGCGCTGTGACGCCGGCCGCCTGCCGGATATCTTCCGGAATTTCCTCCGGACGGGGGCCTGGCTGGGGGAGTGCGCCGACAGCCCCCTGGCCCTGCGGGTCCGGGAGCGCTACCCCCGGGTGCTCCTCGCCGCCGCCCGGCAGGCAGCGGAGGACTTCACCGCCGCCCAGCCGGAGGCGGATCTGAGCGCGCTGCTGCGGACCAGGGGCTTCCCCGCGCGGCAGCTGCTGGCGGAGGGCCTGGGCGCGGTCTGGTCGGTGTGGTACGTCCCCCAGGCCATCCGCTCCAGCCTCAGCCTCCTCATCGCCCTCAACCCCAAGGACGAGTACCCGGAGGCCCGGGCCATGCGCCGCCGGTTCATCCTCCACCTGGGCGGCACCAACACCGGCAAGACCTACGCCGGCTTCCAGCGGCTCAAGGCCGCGAAAACCGGCGTCTATCTGGCCCCCCTGCGGCTGCTGGCCCTGGAGGCCCAGGAGACGCTGCTAAAGGCCGGGGTGGACTGCGGCCTCTCCACCGGCGAGGAGGAGGACACCCGGGAGGACGACACCCACATGGCCGCTACGGCGGAGAAGCTGGATCTGAAGCGCCGGTGGGACGTGGCGGTCATCGACGAGTGCCAGATGATCGCCGACCGGCAGCGGGGCTACGCCTGGACCCGGGCCATTCTGGGGGTGCTGGCCCCGGAGGTCCACCTGTGCGCCGCCCCGGAGGCGGAGGACCTGCTGGTGCGGCTCATCGAGAGCTGCGGCGACGGCTGCGAGGTGGAGGTCCACCAGCGGACCACCCCTCTTATCTGCATGTCCCGGACGGTGGACCCCCACCGGATCCAGCCCGGGGACGCCCTCATCACCTTCTCCAAGGTGGGGGTGCTCCGGGTGGCGGAGGACCTGCGCCAGAACGGGAAGGAGCCGGCCATCATCTACGGCGCCCTGCCCTACGCCACCCGCCGCAAACAGATGGAGGGCTTTCTCGCCGGGGAGATGGAGTATATCGTCTCCACCGACGCCATCGGCATGGGGCTCAACCTCCCCATCCGGCGGATCATCTTTATGGAGACGGAGAAGTTCGACGGCATCGAGCGCCGGGGGCTGAAGCCGGAGGAGATCCGCCAGATCGCCGGCCGGGCCGGCCGGTTCGGTATGTACAACCGGGGCTATGTGGGGGCGACCCAGAATCTGGAGGTCATCCGGGCGGGACTTGAGGCGGCGGTCTCCCCGCTGGAGTACGCCGTGGCGGGGTTCTCGGACCTGGTGCTCCAGGCGGACTTCGATCTGCTGGAGGTTCTCACCGAGTGGAACAAAATGCCCACGGTGGAGCCCTACCGGAAGCTGGATATCTCCCGGTATATCACCCTCATCTCCAAGATCCGGGAGATGGGCTTCCTCCTCACCAAGGAGCAGGAGCTGAGCGCAGCCAACATCCCCTTTGACGAGACGGAGGACGCCCTGCGGGATCTGTTTTTCCAGTTTTTGGGCCGCTGGCAGAGAGGGGAGAGCGTGGACCAGCCCGGCCTGCCGGAGGGGGAGCCCACCCTGCCGGAGCTGGAGCAGTACTACCGGAAGCTGGATCTCTACTTCTCCTTCGCCAAGGCCTTTCACTGCCCGGTGGATGAGGACAAGCTCTACGACAGCCGGGAGCGGGTGGCCGAGGCCATCAACGAGATCCTCCTCCACCGCCTGCGCAGCAACATCCAGTTCTGCGCCCGCTGCGGGAGGGCCCTGCCCCTCTACCACCGGGGGCGGCTGTGCGAGGCCTGCTTCCGGCGGGAGCGGCGCCCCGCCGGGCGGTAAGGCGGGACGCGGAATTCCGCCGCCCCGCCCGCCGGACACCCGTTTGCCGGGCGGCGGGCCTTGACACTAAAATAAGGAAAATGATATAATGGATCAGCCGGTGCGCCGGGGCCTTCCGGCCCCGGACGGAGAGCGATCGCCGTGCGGCTGCGGCGGCGGAATGGGGTGTATCGATAGTGGAGAAGCCGAACAGAAGAGACAGGCGCGGCGGTTCGTTCCTGCTCCTCTCGATTGTATTGGTTTTTTGCATTTTGGGGACGGTTGTGTACGCGGTCTCCCGGAAAATATCCCGGGAGATGTCCGCGTCGGCGATTCAGAACCTGAGCGAGAGCCTGGATCTGATCCAGTGCACCATAGAGGCGATTCTGAAAAACGAGGCGGAGTTCCAGGCCCTTGTGGCCCAGGAGGTCGCCCGGGCGGAGGACCCCATGGCCTACGTCCGGGCCTGTGAGCGAAATCAGACCATGTCCAAGATATCGCTGATTCCGGCCGGGGAGGCGGAAGGGAGCTCCAACACCGGGGAGCCGTTTACGGAGGCGGAGCTGGACTTCTCCGCCGGAGGATCCGTGGAGGGGATGCCGGTCTCCCAGTCCTACGTCAACTATATGGGCACCTGGTCCTACACCATCAAGTGCCCCGTTGTGCGGGACGGGCGGGAGATTGGGACGCTCTACGCGGAGTACGTCTACGACGCCATTGACCGCTCCCTGCCGGACGGCTTTTACGACAAGCAGGCGTCCCTGTATATCATGGACGCGGAGAGCGAGCGCTTTGTCCTCAAGCCCAAGGGGATGGGGAAGCGGAGCGCGGGCCATCTGAACCTGGACGATTTCTACCGGGCGAACAGCATCGAGGACCCGGGGATCCGGGCGGAGGTGGAGGAGTGCCTGGAGCAGGGGCGGAACATCCTCTTCTACCATGATATCCGGGGAGTCAACGCCCTCAGCTATATGTGGTCCGTCAACGGCGGGACCATTTTCCTGGTGGGCTATGTGCCGGTGGAGGCCATCCAGCAGGAGGGCCGGACCGTCAACCAGAATATTTTCATCCTGATCGCGGCGATGCTGACGGCTTTTCTGCTGTGCGTGCTCCTGTACTACCTCAGCCAGCGGCAGCAGGCAAGGCTGCGGCGGGAGCGGGAGGAGGAGCGGCAGCTCCACAGCCAGCAGCTGGCAGAGGCCCTCCGGGCCGCCCAGATCGCCAGCGAGTCCAAGACCACCTTCCTCTCCAACATGTCCCACGACATCCGCACGCCCATGAACGCGGTCCTCGGGTTCGCCACCCTGCTGTCCATGGACGCGGAGAACCCGGCCAAGGTCCGGGAGTACACAAGAAAAATCACCTCCTCCGGACAGCACCTGCTGAGCCTGATCAATGACATCCTGGATGTCTCCAAGATCGAGAGCGGGAAGGTGGTGCTCAATCTGGAGAAGTTCGCCCTCAACGACGTGGTCTCCTCTGTGGAGGCGATCATTCAGCCCATGGCCAAGGCCAGGGGGCAGGCGTTCCACGTGGAGGTGACGGGCCTCCGCCACGAGTATCTGGTGGGGGATGAGACACGAATCAACCAGATCCTCATCAACCTCCTGTCCAACGCCGTCAAGTACACCCAGGAGGGGGGCTGCATCTGGTTTCGGATCATCGGGCTCCAGCAGCGCTCGGCCCAGTACGAGCACATCCGCATTGAGGTGGAGGACAACGGCTACGGCATGACGCCGGAGTATCTGAAAACCATCTTCGACGCCTTCACCCGGGCGGAGAACAGCACCACCAACAAGGTGCAGGGTACGGGGCTGGGCATGGCTATCACCAAGAGCATTGTGGAGCTCATGGGCGGAACCATCGACGTGTCCAGCGAGGTGAATCGTGGGACCCTCTTCCAGGTGGAGCTGGAGCTGCGCGTCCCGGAGGAGGGGGCGGACCAGCAGTTCTGGGAGCAGCGGGGCATTTCCCGCGTCCTGGCAATCGACGGGGATCCGGAGAGCCGCCGGAATATCCAGGCGCTTATGGAGGACACCGGGGTCCTGCTGGACATCGTCTCCGAAACGGCGGAGGCCCTGGAGAAGATCCCCTCGGGCGGGTTCCAGCTGGTTCTGCTGGACTGGGACGCCCTGGGCCCGGAGGGCGCCGCCGCAGTCCAAGCGCTGCGGGAGGCCCTGGGGGACGGCGTGCCCATCCTGCTGCTGGCGGAGTACGGCGCCCAGGGGATGGAGGAGGCGCTGGCGGCAGCGCGCACGGGCCTGCTGGCAAAGCCCTTCTTTGTCGCCGCCTTCCGGGAGCGGATCGCGGAGATGTGGGCGGACCCCAATGGGGAAAGCAGCCCGGAGCCCGAGGGGCCCGGCAGTCTGGAGGGACTGCGCCTTCTGGCGGCGGAGGACAACGAGATCAACGCGGAAATTCTTGCGGAGCTCCTGGAGCTGGCCGGGGCCTCCTGCGAAATCGTGGAAAACGGACGCCTGGCGGTGGAGCGGTTCCAGAGCTCGGCGGCGGGCGAGTTTGACGCGATTTTGATGGATGTCCAGATGCCGGTGATGAACGGCCACGACGCCACAAGGGCCATTCGCGCCCTGCCCCGAGAGGATGCGGGACGCATCCCCATCATCGCCATGACGGCCAACGCCTTCGCCGAGGACGAGAAGGCGGCGCGGGACGCCGGCATGGACGCCCATGTGGCGAAGCCTCTGGATGTGGAGCTGCTCCAGCGGATTATCAATCAGCACACGAGGCGGGAGGAGACGCTATGAATAGTTGTATCCGGAGGACGGTCCGGCGGTGGACCGCCCTCTGTCTGGCGGGGGCGGCGGTTTTCGCGCTGGCCTCCTGCGGCAATGGGGAGGACCCCAGGAACCTGATCCCGGAGGAACGGGAGGCCCAGCGGGTCGTCAACCTGTTCAGCCCCATGGAAAAGACGGATCCGGGGGCGGAGAACGTGGCCAGAAGCGCCATGGACCTGACGGTAGCCATGGCGGAGGAGGAGCTGGGCGTGACCCTGGCCTACAGAACCTACACGGCGGAGGATTATCAGGATAAGACCTATGACGACGTGGCGCTGGATCGGGCCCGCAGCAATATGGACGATCTGTACCTGCTCAATCCGGACACTATCCTGATGCTGGGCGCGGAGGGAAAGCTGATGGATCTGTCGGGCCTGGAGAGCGCGAAGAACCTGCGGGAGATCATCCGCACCGCCAACACGGTGGACGGCAAGCTGCTGGCCATCCCCCAGGAGGTGGTGGCCTACGGACTGTTTGTCAACGTGGACATGTTCCGCCGGTATGATCTGGAGCTGCCGGAGACACCGGAGGAATTTTTGGAGTGCTGCCGGGTCTTTCAGGAGAACGGCATAGAGACCCCGGTGGGGGCCAACCGCTGGTGGCTGGAGCCCTTTGTCTGTGCCCAGGGCT
>JAIEIQ010000045.1 GCA_029065305.1 Oscillospiraceae bacterium | reverse complement strand
GGCATTGACCGCCATCTTCTGCGGGCCGGACACCCTGACCCATTCCCCCCTGGGGGCGGGGGGGGGGGAGGCGCTGCTGCTGGCTGGAATCAAAATTGCGAAGGTGAAGGCCGGGGACAAGCCCGGAGAAAGAGAGGATACCGGTGAGTGAAAACATTATCAAGCGGCTGGGGAACCTTCTGAGCGTGAAGAGTCTGGTGACAGCGGTTCAAGTCCGTTAGCGTCCACCAATCAAAAGGTATACGAACGCCATGACCAAAGCCAGTTTGGCGGTGTACGGCGTCTGGTTTGCCCTCATAGTCATCTGTGTTGGCTATGAGGGCAAATTTTATCCTGAAGCAAAACGGCCGGCCTATAATCTGTCCCGCCGGGACTTTGACCACCGGGAAGTCCTGGAAAAGATCATTGCATGACGTGGGCGGAGGTAAAGGGGCAGCTGAAAGCGAAGACCGCCGGAACTTAAAGAGAAAAGATGTACCGCTATGCGGTACATCTTTTTTGGTGCGCGAGGCGGGACTTGAACCCGCACGCCCGTATTGAGCACTAGAACCTGAATCTAGCGAGTCTGCCAATTCCACCACTCGCGCGCGTCTATTCACTTTGCGGGCCTCCTGGGAGAGGAGTGGTGCGAGTGACGGGACTTGAACCCGTACGTCTGTTGACACACGCCCCTCAAACGTGCCTGTCTACCAGTTCCAGCACACTCGCATATCCATTCCAGGGACAACCAGCAGAGATTATTATAGCTACTTTCTCCCTCTTTGTCAACTACAAATTTCGAGAAATCTGTTTTTTTCTTTCTCCGGCCCTCCGCCGCCCTTGCGAAACCCGGACCGCTCTGCTATACTGACCCTATATCTGCCCCAGCACCTGGCCGATGGGCTCCCGGATGGTCAGCTCCGCCCCCGTCCCCGGGAGCGCGGTCCTGTTGATGACCGCCAGCTTGTTCCCCCGGTAGTACTGCACCAGCCCCGCCGCCGGGTACACCGACAGGGACGTGCCGCCGATGATGAGCACCTCCGCCTGACGGATAGCCGCCACCGCACGGGCTATCACGTCCTGATCCAGCCCCTCCTCGTAGAGCACCACGTCCGGCTTGATGATCCCGCCGCAGCCGCACCGGGGCACGCCCCCGCTCCGCTGTACGGCCTCCACGCCGTAGAATTTTCCGCACTTGACGCAGTAGTTGCGCAGAACGCTGCCGTGGAGCTCCAGGACGTTCCGGCTCCCGGCCTTCTGGTGGAGGCCGTCGATGTTCTGGGTGATCACCGCCCTCAGCTTCCCACGCTCCTCCAGCTCCGCCAGCTTCCGGTGGGCGGCGTTGGGCTTCGCGTCCAGGCAGAGCATCTTATTGCGGTAAAAGCGGTAGAACTCCTCCGGATTCCGCTCATAGAAGCTGTGGCTGAGAATGGTCTCCGGCGGGTAGTCGTACTCCTGGTTATAGAGCCCGTCCACGCTGCGGAAGTCCGGGATGCCGCTCTCGGTGCTCACCCCGGCGCCGCCGAAGAAGACGATATTGTCGCTGCGGTCGATCCAGTCCTTCAAGGTTTTTACTTCTTCTGTCATACGCTTTCCTCCAATTTTTCCGTGGGGCATATCAGCTTTTACAAATCGAGAATACAATCTGTAAATGAAAAGGAGTTTGCTTTTATGAATGTTCAGATTTTTGGCTCCTCCAAGTGCTTTGACACCAAGAAGGCGGAGCGGTGGTTCAAGGAGCGGCGGATCAAGTACCAGTATATCGACCTGCCGAAAAAGGGCTTCTCCCCCGGGGAGTACCGCTCCATACGGCAGAAGCTGAAATTGGAACAGCTGGTAAACACAAAGTGTAAAGCCTACCAGGATTTATACATAGCGTATATCACCCCCGACGCGGCGGAAGAGAAGCTCTTCGACAGCCCCCAGCTCTTCAACACCCCCATCGTCCGCAACGGGAAGCTCGTCACCGTGGGCTACTGCCCCGAGGTGTGGGAGGCCTGGGAATAGCCGCTGGCCCAAACGCCAAACCGGGGCTTTCCCTCCGGGCCGCAGCCGCAGAGGAGGAAGCCCTCCGGGCGGCGCTCCGCCGTCAGGGCGATGGCCTCTCCCAGCCGGCACTCCCGGGAGTAGGTAACCCGCAGCTCCGGAAAGAAGTCCGGGCAGTCCGCCGCCCCGCGCAGCAGGGCCAGGGCCCGGCGGACATAGCGGGTGTTGTTCATGTGCCCGTTGATATCCAGGTCCGCCTCCTCCACAGTAAAGGAGCCGATGGGCTCGCCTCCCCGCAGGGGCGGCACCTTGGGGGGCAGGGTCCGGCCCGCCTCCAGCGCCGCGCCCTCCGGCATGGGGATGCGTGAGATGGGGACCAGCTTCCGGGTCTCCACGTCCGCCAGCACCCACAGCTCCAGGCTCTCCCCATTCTCTCCAATCCGGTGGGCCCGCCAGCTGCCCCAGCTCTCTGCGGCGGACACCCAGGTCTGAATCTGCAGCGCCTCCCCCGCCCTGGGCGGGCCGGGCACCCGGTACCAGCTCCGGCTGAGCATCCAGATACAACCGTACCGGGACAGGAGCCGGTCGTGGTCGATGCCCAGCCGGATGGCGTGGGCGGTGGCCGCGTCCTCCAGCAGGCGCAGAAGGCCGTCCTCCGTGCAGTGCTCCGCCTCCGGGCGGTAAATTTTTTCAAAAATATCCATTTCACCTATTCTCCGCTTACGATGCTCAGCAGCTCCGCCGCGCCAGTCCGCTCCGTCATGTTCCACCGGCACAGGGCGTACAGGCTCTGGGGCAGGCCCCGGACCAGCACGTTCCGGCTGTCGGTCCGGATGGACAGCGTCACCGGGATCCCCGCCTGGTGGATGAGCACCTCCGTCAAATCGCTGTAGTATCCGCCGGGGTAGGCCAGGGCGCAGAATCCCTCCCCCAGCTCCCGCAGACGCTCCGCCTCATACCGCTCCAGATCCGCCGCCAGGACGGCGGCATAGTCCGCCTCGCTCTCCCCCTCCAGGGGCAGGGCGGAGGTGCGGACCCGATCCCCCGTCTCAAAGGGGGCCCACTGGTGGAGGTCCCAGGTGTGGGACTGGAGGTCGATGACCCCGGCCATCTCCCGGGCCTCCTCCCAGCCGAAGTGGGGGGTGATGGGATTGCCGGTATCCTTGTAAAAATCCTCGTGGCCCACCGACACGCCGATGGCAAAGACCGTGGCCCGCATCCCGTACTTCTCCAGAACGGGCAGGGCGTACTCATAGTTGCTCAGATACCCGTCGTCCAGGGTGATGCACACCGGCTTGGCGGGCAGAGTGCCGCCGTGGTGGACAAAGTCAATCATCTCCTGGAAGGTGACGGCGGTATACCCCGCCTCCGCCAGGGTTCGGATGTGGGCTTCAAAGGTCTCCGGCGTCACCGCTGTGTCGCTGGAGGCGTCCTGGTCGATATGGTGGTAGAGCAGGATGGGCACATCAACGGTATAGCTGTCCGGATCCGAGGCCGGCGGGTAGGTGAAGAGCTCATCCAGATGGGCGGCGCAGTTCTCCGCCGTTACGTAAGCCCCGAAATCCTCCGGCCGGTAGATCCGGCTGTTTCCGAAGATCTCCGCCAGCACCATGCTCCCCACGGCGTTGCGGAAGTGGGTGGCGTCGTAGAAGTAGCGGCTGTCGTAGGAGACGGGGGTGAGGCTGAAGTCCCAGTAGTCCACCACCTCCGCCAGGGCGGTCTTATACCGTTGCAGCTCCTCCTGTCCGTACACGCTCCACTGTCCGATATAGACCGGGGAGGCGATGACGATGAGCTCCGTGCCCTTCTCCGTGCACATGTCCCGGATCTCCGCCACCGACTGGACGCACTGGTCGATATAGGGCAGGCCGGCGGTGTCCGGGGAGACCCAGAAGTCCCCGCCGTGGGCGGCCTCGTAGACCGCCGGATCCCCGATCTTCTCCACATCCCGGACCCGCTTGTCGTAGCAGCCGGTGGGGACGTCGAACACGTCAAAGACCTGGGGCAGGTCCGTATCCCGGAAGCGGGCGGCAATCTTGTCCGAGGCGTACCGGGGGTTGGAGAAGGCGTACCGCAGGTAGAACAGGGGCAGGCTCTCCCCGCTGGCCAGGGCGTGCATCCTGTCGTTGAGGCTGTCCTGGCCGGTGTCGTAGGTGTTGGCCTCGTTGATGCCCAGGTTCAGCACCAGGTATTTGACCTCATAGCTGTCCAGGAGGTAGGCCGCAAAGTCCCGGTAGTCCCTGGTGTCACAGCCGTAGACGAAGAGGTTGTAAAAGCTGGCGTCCAGATAGCCGTTCAGCTCCTCCACGCTGTAGGAGGCGGCGGAGGAGGAGCCGATGATATAGGAATCAAAGTCCCCATGGTGCTCCTCCAGCCAGGCCAGCTTGGCCGTGCGGGGGTTGTTGGTCTCGTTGTAGCCGTACCAGTCCAGAATGGGGTCCCCGAATACGCCGAAGGGGTCCGCCAGCACATTGAACCCGGCGCAGACCGCCAGGGCCAGCGCCACGGTCAGGGCAAACATGACAAGCCATTTTTTTGAGGACATGGACTCCCTCCTAGACATTCTCATAGACGTACATAATGGCGGTGTAGTCCGTATTCAGGTACACGCAGGCCACCAGGAGCAGCACGGCGATAAACAGCGCCCCGAACTGTACCGCGGGCCGCTGCCTCTCCAGGGTTTTCCGGATGGGCGTCCCCCTCTCCTGGAGGACGCTGACCGCCAGCAGCACCGCCCCGGCGATCCCCAGCCGCAGCCAGTCGAAGCCGGTGAGGCCGAAGCTGGTGAACAGCCCCGGCCCCGCCGGGCCGAAGTGGAACACCGTCCGCTTGAGCATCCCCAGGGCCTGGCGCAGGCTGTCCGCCCGGGAGAAATAGCGACCGATGATCACCAGCAGCAGCGTCCGCAAAGTCTGGAACCCCCGGAACCACCACTTGCCGTCCCGCAGGTCCAGGCGCTCTCTGACCTTCCCAGTGAGAGGGGCGCAGAGCATCGCCAGGCTCATAAGCCCCCCGTTCCAGAGGCCGTAGGCGATGTTGCTGAAGCCCGGCCCCTGCCAGATCCCCACCGCCAGAAACACCACCAGGGTGGACAGGCAGGGCCCCGTCAGCTTGCCCAGATGGGGGCCCAGGGAGCCCTTCACCCGCTTCCCCAGCCGGTTCATGGGTCCGGAGAGGGCCAGGGGGTAGAAGAGGTAGTCCTTCATCCACTCCCCCAGGGAGATGTGCCAGCGCCGCCAGAACTCGTCCACGCTCCGGGCGAAGTAGGGCCGGCGGAAGTTCTCCGCCATCTCCACGCCAAAGAGCTGGGAGGCCCCCCGGACCAGGTCCGTGCCGCCGGAGAAGTCGCAGTAGAGCTGGACGCAGTAGAGCGCCGCCCCCAGAAACAGCGCCGCCCCAGGATACTGGCCGTAATTTCCGTAGAGCTCCCCCACGGCTCCGGCCAGGGGGTCGGCGAGAAGGACCTTCTTGAGCATTCCCCAGATCATCAGCTGGATGCCGTACTTGAGGTTGTCCGCGTTGAAATCATTGCCCGCCAGCAGTTGGGGCTGGAGCTTGTCATAGCGGTTGATGGGCCCCTGGATCATCTGGGGGAACCAGGCGGCGAAGAGGGCGTATTTCAGCGGATTTTTCTCGGCGGACGTCCGGCCCCGGTAGACGTCGATGAGGTAGCCGGAGGTCTGGAACACATAGAAGGAGATCCCCAGAGGCAGCAGCAGGTTCAGCGGCCGGAAGCGGAGCTCCACGCCAAAAAGCCC
>JAIEIQ010000044.1 GCA_029065305.1 Oscillospiraceae bacterium | reverse complement strand
CCGACGGCGCGCCCTACACCGCCCACTTCGACGCCGGGTGCGGCACGGCGGTGGATCTCATCACCGGGGCCCCCCATGACTTCGGCGGCGGCAGCGAGCTGCCCCCCTACAGTGCGGCCTTCTGGAAAATGGAGCGGTAGCCCTCCGCCGCAAAACTTGTAATCTCAGAAATTGAGGTAATTTAATGATGAAAACACCATTTGTCACAAAATCCCAGCTGGACGAAATTGTCAAGCGCTATCCCACCCCCTTCCACCTCTACGACGAGAGAGGGATCCGGGCCAACGCCCGGGCGGTCAACGCCGCCTTTGCCTGGAACGGGGGCTTCCGGGAGTATTTTGCCGTGAAGGCCAACCCCAACCCCTCCATTCTGAAAATTTTCCGTGAGGAGGGCTGCGGGGCCGACTGCTCCAGCCTGACAGAGCTGATGCTGGCGGAGAAGTGCGGCTTCCGGGGCCATGAGATCATGTTCTCCTCCAACAACACCCAGGCCGAGGAGTATCGGATGGCGGACCGTCTGGGGGCCATCATCAACCTGGACGATCTGACCCATGTGGAATTCCTGGAGGAATCGGTCGGCCACATTCCGGAGACGGTCTTCTGCCGCTACAACCCCGGCGGGGTGTTCACCCTGGGGGAGGGCAAGGACGGGCGCCAGGTTATGGACACCCCCGGCGAGGCCAAGTACGGTATGACCCGGCCCCAGATCGCCCAAGCTTTCAAGATGCTGAAGGCCAAAGGGGCCAAGACCTTCGGCCTCCACTGCTTCCTGGCCTCCAACACCATCTCCAACCGGTACTATCCGGAGCTGGCCGCGATTCTCTTCCGGCTGGCGGTGGAGCTGCGGGAGGAGACCGGCTGCCACATCGGGTATATCAACCTCTCCGGCGGCGTCGGCATCCCCTACCGCCCGGAGGAGCCCGCCAACGACATCGCCCTCATCGGGGAGGGCGTGCGGCAGAAGTACCAGGAGATTCTGGTCCCCGCCGGCATGGGGGATGTGAAGATCTGCGGGGAGCTGGGCCGGTTTATGACCGGGCCCTACGGCTGTCTGGTGACGCGGGTCCTCCACTTCAAGCACATCTACAAGGAGTACGTGGGGGTGGACGCCTGCGCCGCCGATCTGATGCGTCCCGCCCTCTACGGGGCCTACCACCACATCACCGCCGCCGGGAAGGAGAGCGCCCCCTGCGACCACAAGGACGACGTGGCCGGGGCCCTGTGCGAGAACTGCGACAAGTTCGCCGTGGACCGGATGCTGCCGGAAATAGAGCTGGGGGATCTGCTGATTATCCACGACACCGGGGCCCACGGCCACTCTATGGGCTACAACTACAACGGCAGACTCCGCTCCGCCGAGCTGCTGCTCCAGGAGGACGGCGGCGTCCGCCTCATCCGCCGGGCGGAGACGCCGGAGGACTATTTTGCCACGGTGATTTGGTGAACAACGGATTTTTAGGAGGAGAAACCCAAATGAAACGAAAATGGCTGTTCTTTGTGCTGATCCTGGCAATCGGCCTGGGCCTCCCGCCCCCGGCAGCGGCGGCTTTTTCCTCAACGATACCTGCACCCGCAGGCAGATTGTGACCTTCCTCTACCGGTATTTTACGTGACAAATAAGCCCCCCGCCAACCGGCGGGGGGCTTTCTTACGCAGCTCAGTCAATAAGGCTCTTCCCGTCCATCTCCTCAGGACAGGCCAGGCCCAGGATATCCAGAATCGTGGGGGCGATGTCCGCCAGACGGCCCGGATGGAGCTTGGCGTTGGCGCCCACCAGGATGAAGGGCACCAGATTGGTGGTGTGGGCGGTCATGGGGGAGCCGTCGTCCTTGCGCATCTCCTCGGCGTTGCCGTGGTCGGCGGTGATCATGGCGATGCCGCCCATGGCCCGGGTGGCGGCCACCACCTTGCCCACGCAGGCGTCCACCGTCTCCACCGCCTTCACCGCGGCCTCGTAGACCCCGGTGTGGCCCACCATGTCGCAGTTGGCGAAGTTGAGGATAATCACATCGTAATTCCCGGACTCAATGCGCTCCACGCACTTGTCCGCCACCTCCACGGCGCTCATCTCCGGCTGGAGGTCGTAGGTGGCCACCTTGGGGGAGGGCACCAGCACCCGGTCCTCCCCGGGGAAGACCTCCTCGCTGCCGCCGTTGAAGAAGAAGGTGACATGGGCGTATTTCTCCGTCTCGGCGATGCGCAGCTGGGTCATGTTCATCCGGCTCAGGTACTCGCCCAGGCCGTTCTTCACCAGATTCCGGGGGAAGGCCACCTGGACATTGGGCATGGTGGCGTCATATTCGGTGGTGCAGATATAGGTCAGGGGGAAGAACTCCCGGTTGAACCCGTCGAAGGCGGGGTCCACGAAGGCCCGGGTGATCTCCCGCGCCCGGTCGGGCCGGAAGTTGAAGAAGATGATGCTGTCGTTGTCGGAGATGGTGCCCTCGCCGTCGCAGACCACCGGCTCCACAAACTCGTCGGTGACGCCCTTGGCGTAGCTCTGGGCCACGGCGTCCACCGGATCCGCGTTGCTCACGCCCCGGCCATAGACCATGGCGTCATAGGCCTGCTCCACCCGGTCCCAGCGCTTATCCCGGTCCATGGCGTAGTAGCGGCCCATGACGGTGGCGATCTTCCCCACGCCGATCTCCCGGCACTTGGCAACCGTCTCCGCCACGAAGTCCTTGCCGCTGGTGGGGGATACGTCCCGGCCGTCCAGGAAGGCGTGGATGTAGACCTTCCCCAGTCCCCGGAGCTTCGCCATCTTCAGCAGGGCCCAGAGGTGGGTGGTGTGGGAGTGGACGCCGCCGTCGGAGAGGAGACCGTAGAGATGGAGGGCGCTGCCGTTTTTCAGGCAGGCGTCCATAGCCGCGCAGTAGGCGGGGTTCTCAAAAAAGGTGCCGTCCTCAATGGAGCGGGTGATCCGGGGCAGGTCCTGATAGACCACCCGGCCGCCGCCGATATTGGTATGGCCCACCTCGCTGTTGCCCATCTGGCCGTCGGGCAGGCCCACGTCCAGGCCGGAGGCGGAGAGGGTGGTGTGGGAGCAGGTGGCGAACAGGCCGTCCAGAACGGGGGTGGCGGCGTGGGTGACGGCGTTGCCGTCCTCCGTATTCCGCAGGCCGAAGCCGTCCATGATAATCAGAGTCGTCGGTGTCTTGTTCATAATTACCTCGATTTCTCAGCTTTTCAGGAATGGCGGTACCCGCCCCTGGGAGCGGGTACCGGACAGAAGCGCTTTGTTACTCCTGGTTCGCCGCGTTGATGATCTCCACGAACTGGTCGGGCTTGAGGGACGCGCCGCCGATGAGGCCGCCGTCCACGTCGGGCTGGGCCAGCAGCTCCTGGGCGTTCTTGGGGTTCATGGAGCCGCCGTACTGGATGGTGACGGACCGGGCCACCCGCGCGCCGTAGAGGCCCCGGATGATGGTGCGGATGCTGGTGCAGACCTCGGCGGCCTGCTCGGCGGTGGCGGTGCGGCCGGTGCCGATGGCCCAGATGGGCTCATAGGCGATGA
>JAIEIQ010000043.1:1136-6385 GCA_029065305.1 Oscillospiraceae bacterium | reverse complement strand
CGCATCACCAAGGAGCACGGGCAGTTTTACGATCTGGGGACGATGCGGGCCATGGCCCTCTACCACCCCTCGGCCCTGCTGCGGGACCCCAGCAAGCGGCCGGAGTCCTTTGACGATCTGAAGGCCCTCCAGGCGGAGATCAACCGGATCTGTGACCACACCCGGGCGGAGCTGCGGGGGATCAAACTGTAACGGGAAAAGGGAGAGAACACCAATGGGGAAGATTGGATACGACAATCAGAAGTATATCGAGACGCAGTCCGCCCACATCCGGGAGCGGATCGGGCAGTTCGGCGGGAAGCTGTACTTGGAGTTCGGCGGGAAGCTCTTCGACGACTACCACGCCTCCCGGGTTCTGCCGGGCTTCGAGCCGGACAGCAAGGTGCGGATGCTCCAGCAGCTGCGGGAGGACGTGGAGATCGTCATCGCCATCTGCGCCGGGGACATTGAGAAGAACAAGGTCCGGGGGGATCTGGGCATTCCCTACGAGGAGGACGTGCTCCGGCTCATCGACGCCTTCCAGGGCATGGACCTGTACGTGGGCAGCGTGGTGGTCACCCAGTACAGCGGCCAGCCGGCGGCGGACGTGTTTCTCAAGCGCCTGTCGGCCCTGGGGGTCCGGGCCTACCGCCACTACCCCATCGCTGGATACCCCCACAACATCGGGGTTATCGTCAGCGAGGAGGGCTATGGCCGCAACGAGTACGTGGAGACCAGCCGGCCCCTGGTGGTGGTCACCGCCCCGGGGCCCGGCAGCGGGAAGATGGCCGTGTGCCTGAGCCAGCTCTACCATGAGCACCGCCGGGGGCGGGAGGCGGGCTACGCCAAGTTCGAGACCTTCCCCATCTGGAACCTGCCCCTCAAGCACCCTGTGAATCTGGCCTATGAGGCGGCGACGGCGGACCTCAACGACGTGAACATGATCGACCCCTTCCACATGGACGCCTACGGCGCCGCCGCCACCAACTACAACCGGGATGTGGAGATCTTCCCGGTGCTGCGGACCATCTTTGAGTCCATCCTGGGGGAGTGCCCCTACAAGTCCCCCACGGACATGGGGGTCAACATGGTGGGAAACTGCATCATTGACGACGAGGTCTGCCGGGAGGCGTCCCACATGGAGATCCTCCGGCGCTACTATACCGCCTGCACCGGGCGGCTGCGGGGCACTGTGGACGACGAGGTGGTCTATAAGCTGGAGCTGCTGATGAAGCAGGCGGACATCACCCCGGCCATCTTTCCCGCCGTGTCCGCCGCACTGGTCCGGGAGGAGGCTACCGGCAAGCCCGCCGGAGCCATGGTCCTCCCCGACGGACGGGTGGTGACGGGAAAGACCAGCGATCTGCTGGGTGCGTCGGCGTCCCTGCTGCTCAACGCGCTGAAGGCACTGGGGGGCATCGACCAGGATCTGGACCTCATCTCCACCCAGGTGCTGGAGCCCATCTGCCGGCTGAAAACCGAGAGCCTTGGGAACAAAAACCCCCGGCTCCACAGCGACGAGGTGCTCATCGCCCTGTGCGTCAGCGCCCTGACCAACCCCATCGCCGCCCTGGCCCAGCGGCAGCTCCCCAAGCTGAAAAACTGCGCCGCCCACTTCACCGTGGTCCTCAGCGCCGTGGACGAGAACCTGTACCACCGGCTGGGAATGCACATCAGCTGTGAGGCGAAGTACGAGCGGCGGAGGCTGTACTACCGATGATCTGAATATAGGCAACTGGATTAACTAAGTAGGAGGTGAGGGTATGAATTGGGAGCAGTTTAAAATGCCTACTCCAGTTGTTGATACAAAAGAAGCTGATGCACTTGATAATTTGACGAAAAGATACGAAAAATTTATTGAGCCGAGTAAAGTAGCAAAATTAGGTCAAAAGGCAGTTGATTTAGTGCCTAAAGATGTCAAGGAATTGGGCAGTTATATTGGTCTGAGCATATCTGAAAGCGAGATATATTCCAAAGCGGTGGATCTCATTGGCGTTGGATTCAGTGTGATCGAGGAGCAGATAGCTCAAGTCTCCATCAGTGAAGAGTATGTATTGAAACAAATTAACAATTTCTCTGATATTAAGATCGAAAGATTAGAAGAGATTTGTTTTATGCGGAGCTATGATTTAGAAAAAGCAATAAGCGCCCATAAAAGAAAGAATATTTGGGGGGCATTGGCGGAAGGCGGTACAACTGGTGTACTTGGATTTTGGGGATTGCCTTTTAACATTGTATTTAGTACTTTCTTATACTTTAGAGCAGTACAATTAGTAGCTATGTTCTATGGATATGATGTAAAAAATAATAGTGAAGAATTGGCATTGGCGAGTGAAGTTTTTACAAATGCATTGAGTCCAGCAAAAAATGATGTGAATAATGAAGCAACAAGTATCATTGGGAAAATTATGTTAATGAGTCAAGCTACTGTTGTAAAGCAGACGGCAAAAAAAACTTGGACAGATATGGCTACACATGGTGGGATACCGTTATTGCTAACACAGATTAGGGCTCTGGCTCACAAATCCGCAGAAAGGGCACTTGAGAATGCGGGTGCAAAAGGATTGGAGCACAGCCTTTTTAAAGGGGCATTTGAACAAATTGGTAAAAAATTAACCCTAAAATTTATTAGCAGAGGTGTACCAGTTGTATCTGGTTTTATAGGTGCATGTATTGACACAGCGCAAATGAAGCGAGTAGTTGAATTCGCCAACATATTTTATCAAAAGAGATTTATTTGGGAAAAAAAGAGTAGAATTGGTTATTTGTTAGATAAAAGCAATATAATATACTGTTGAGATAGAAGTAAAACAGGAGGAGCCGTGAGCATTGCTCACGGCTCCTCCCCGTCGTTGACGAGCTGCATCACGCTGACCTCATAGGCGGTGCGCTCCTCGGCCTGACCCTCGATGACCTTGGTGTAGATCCGGCTCTGGACCCGGCCCTCCAGGGCCAGGGGCGTGCCCACTGCCATGCGCCCCGTCACCATGGCCACCTGGCCCCAGGCGATGCAGGGCAGGTAGTCCGCCCGGCCATACCGGCGGTTCACCGCCAGCATCATGTCGGAGATGCACCGGCCCAGGGGCGTCCGCCGGAGCACCGGCGGCTTGCAGATCACGCCCCGCAGGCGGATGCAGTTGTAGTCATCCTCCCCGGTGGGGGTCAGGGTCCGGGCAAACACCGAGATCACCAGCCGGCTGCCCATGCCGCTCTTGTTGTTGAAGGAGCGCAGCTGCCCGCTGATGGTCAGCCGCCGCCCCTCCAGGGGCAGCAGGCCCCGGAGCTGCTCCTCCGTGGCGATGACGTAGAGGATGTCCGCCTGTCCGGACAGGCGGCGGACGGAGAAGGGGAAGCGGCAGAACCGCTGGTCGTGGTTCTCGTGGGACAGGACGGGCTCTCCGGCGGCGGTCCCCCGCAGCTGGACCAGGTTGCAGGTTTCTTCCATATGTACGTTCACCTCATTGGTAGTTCGGCGGGGGCTGTCCCCGCGCCGACGGTCCAGCTTATGTGAGATGATGCCGGAATATTCCCGCCCGCCGCGATTTTCTAATAGGCCAGCTTCTCCGCCGTCCAGTCCCGAATCAGCCCGCTGTAGAACCCGCACTGGGTCCGGGCCAGCTCCACGTCCAGATTGACGTAGTTTCCGCACTCTGCGGCGCTCTTCCCGGGCATGGGTCCGTCGAAGGCCGCGGCGGCGGCGAAGGTCTCCTTCACCAGCTCCACTGCCTGCTCGTCGGTGAGCTGCCGGCTGTCGAAGAGGAGGTAAAACCCGGTCTGGCAGCCCATGGGGCCGAAGTAGATAACGGCGTCCTTGGCCCTGCCGCTGCGCAGAAGGGTGGCGATGACGTGCTCCACAGAGTGCAGCTCCCCGTTGGAGAGCAGATCGCCGGTGTTGGGCTTCTTGAAGCGGAGGTCAAGGGTCGTCACCTCCCCGTCCCGGCGGGAGAGGTACAGTCCCGGCTCCAGCTTGTTGTGGTCCACCTGAAAACTCGCAATGCGTTCCATCGTCGATTCTCCTTTTTCGTTATTCTCCGTCCCGCAGGGCCCGGGCGAAGGGCAGCACGACGCTGTTGAGCTTCGCCATGGCCTCGCCGTAGTTGAAGTACTCCTCCGCGTTGTTTTCCTGGCACAGCCGGTCGGAGACGGATTTCAGGGCGGTAAACCTCACCCCATTGCGCAGGCACACCTGGGCGATGGCCCCGCCCTCCATCTCACAGAGCACGGGGGAGAAGGTTTTCGCCACCCAGTCCGCCCGGTCCCCCTTGGTCATGAACACCTCGCCGGTGGCGACGCGGCCCACCTGGTGGGCCACGCCCTGGGCCGTCAGAATACCGCTCAGCCGCTGGGGATCGGCGGTGGGAAAGTCCACCCGGTCCACTGTGGAGACCAGGCCGATGGGGTCCCCCATGGCGGTGGTGTCCACGTCGTGCTGAACGAAGTCCTCCGCCAGCACCACCGTTCCGATGGGCAGGTCCCGGAAGCTCCCGGCACATCCGGCGTTGATGATCCAGTCCGGCCGGCAGCGGTCGATGAAGAGCTGGGTGCTCATGGCGGCGTTCACCTTCCCCACGCCGCCCAGATAGGCCAGCAGGCCCGGCTCGATCTCATAGACGGCCATGCCGGCCACCGTCTCCAGCAGCTTGGCGTCCGTTGTGTTCAGAATACTCCTGATCTCCCCCTTGAGGGCGTAGGCAAGTCCAATCTTCATGGTCAGTCCTCCTGTTTTTCGGTGGCTCCATTATACCACAGGGCGGCTTTTTGGTAAAGAGTATAAATTTATTGAAAAACGATAAAAATATATTGACAAACAGAAATACGCCTGCTATGATAGGGACAGAATCTGGAAGGAGGACGGGAACATGAAACGAGTAGGGCTGGTGCGGACGCTGAAGGGAACCATTCTGTTTCTGGCGGCGCTGGTGGCGGTGTGGTATATCGAGATCTTCCCCATTCGGATACGGGAGATCGGCGCGCAGATGCCGGAATTTGCGTGGCTGGTAACGCCGGGGATCATCGCCGCCAGCGCCAGCGCAGTCCCCATTGTCATCGCGCTGGTGCTGTTTTGGAAAATCTGCACGGAGATCGGGCGGGACAACTCCTTCTGCCACAAAAACGCCCGCTGGCTCAGCGGCATCGGCTTCTGCGCCCTCATTGACACGGGCTACTGCGCGGTGGGCACCGTGACGCTGGAGCTCCTGGCGGGCTCCCCCATATGGCTGCTGGGGACGGCGGTGTGCGTGGTGGGGCTGGCTATCGCCCTGGCGGCGTTT
>JAIEIQ010000043.1:0-1126 GCA_029065305.1 Oscillospiraceae bacterium | reverse complement strand
AAGGCCGCCGATTTGAAGGCGGAAAACGATCTGACCATATAGAGAGGAGGCGCGAAATGCCGATTGTGGTGAATCTGGATGTGATGCTGGCCAAGCGGAAGATGAGCCTGAGCCAGCTGTCCGAGCGGGTGGACGTGACCATCGCCAACCTCTCCGTGCTGAAAACCAACAAGGCCAAGGCGGTGCGCTTCTCCACCCTGGAGGCCATCTGCGAGGTTCTGGACTGTCAGCCGGGGGATATTCTGGAGTACGCGCCGGAGGAGGCGGGAACACGATGAAAACGCGGCTGGCGGGGGCGATTGCCGCCCTGCTGCTTCTGACCTCCTGCGGCGTGCTGTCCGCCGGGAAGCTGGTCCTCCCGGCGGCGGAGGACCTGGAGAGCGTCACCATTACCGTAGATCAGCTGGACCTGACCGTCACCGGCGGGGACTCGATTGCCCGGCTTTTGGACCTGCTCCGGCGGTCCGTCAAGGAAAATACCGGACGGCCCAGCGTACAGGACATCCCCAGTGAGAGAGCCGGACTGGCGCGGATCGACTTCGGCTTCCGGACCGGCGGCACCGGTACGGTGTTCCTCTACCGGGAGGGGGCGAGGCTGTTTCTGGAGCAGCCCTATCAGGGGATCTATGAGATGGACAGCGAGCTCCGCCTGGATCAGCTGCAAGCCATCGAACAGGAGGGATGACACGATGACAGAATCCAATACCGGGATGCCCCAGATGCCCGCAGTTCCTCCCGCCGCGCCGCCCCCGCGGGAGCCCTGGCCGGTGGGGGCCGGGGAGCGGCGGCTTCTCTGGCTGTCCCTGGGGCTGTCGTTTCTGGGGGTGAGCTTTTTGCGGGACTGGAGCTGGCGGGCTCTGCCGGGGCTGGGCGTCACGGTGCTCACCGCCGGCTGGTACGCCGTTCTCTTCCTCTACCGGGGAACCGGCGGCATGGAGCGGCGGGTCAACCGGGTTCTCATGGGGGCGGTCACTCTGCTGGCGCTGACCTTCGCAATCTTCTCCAACCAGTGGTTTCGGTTCTGGAACAGCGGGGCACTGGTTCTGCTCCTCGCGGTCCACACCTGGGAGCTCTGCGGCGGGGCCCGGCTGCCCTGGCAGGAGGCGGGGATGCTGCCCGAACGGCT
>JAIEIQ010000042.1 GCA_029065305.1 Oscillospiraceae bacterium | reverse complement strand
TCCTACACCATCTCCCCCATCCACAGCGAGGACTACTTCGTGAAGATGGCCAAGGAGCTGGAGCAGATGGGCGCGGATACCCTGTGCATCAAGGATATGGCGAACCTCCTGCTGCCCATGGACGCCTACTCCCTGGTCAAGCGGCTCAAGGAGAGCGTCAAGATGCCCATCCACCTCCACACCCACAACACCACCGGCACCGGCGACATGGTCTACCTCATGGCCGCCTATGCCGGCGTGGATATCGTGGACACCGCCCTGAGCCCCCTGGCCAACGGCACCGCCCAGCCCTCCACCGAGTCCCTGGTCGCCACCCTGAAGGGCACCGTCCGGGATACCGGCCTGGATCTGAACAAGATGAGCGACGCCGCCGTCCACTTCCGGAAGGTGGCCCAGCGGCTCAAGGAGACCGGCTCCCTGGATCCCAAGGTGCTCAACGTGGACACCAACACCCTGCTCTACCAGGTGCCCGGCGGCATGCTGTCCAACCTCATCAGCCAGCTCAAGCAGGCCGGCAAGGAGGACAAATACTATGACGTGCTGGCGGAGATTCCCCGGGTCCGCGAGGACTACGGCTATCCCCCGCTGGTGACGCCCTCCAGCCAGATCGTAGGCACCCAGGCCGTGATGAACATCATCATGGGCGAGCGCTACAAGACCTTCACCAAGGAGTCCCGCGCGGTGCTCAAGGGCGAGTACGGCGCACTCCCCGGCAAGGTCAACGAGAAGGTTCGGGCCAAGGCCGGCATCAAGCCGGAGGAGGTTATCACCTGCCGTCCGGCGGATCTGCTGGAGCCGGAGCTGGAGAAGTACAAGGAGGAGTTTAAGGATCTGGCCAAGAGCGAGGAGGACGTGCTCAGCCTGGCCCTGTTCCCCCAGGTAGCCCCCAAGTTCCTGGCCTGGCGGGACGGCCCCCACGACGAGCCTGCTGCCCCCGCCGCTCCTGCCGCCGCGAAGCCTGCGGACCCCAACGCGGTCCGGGAGCTGTACGTGGATGATAAGAGTCTGTAAAGCAGGATAATTTCACAAGAGCAGAGGCCGGCTTAGCGACGCTAAGCCGGCCTCTTATATTCACTCCTCAATCAGGAAGGCAACGCGCTGATAAACGGGGCTGCTTTTCAAGACGGCGAGGGCGGGGTCGTCCGTGGGATAGGCGGAGAGCATGGCGCGCACCTGCCGCGCCAGGTCCAGCAGCTCCTGGGACGGCTTCGCCGCCTCCAGCTCCGGCGTGTGCTCCAGGAGGAACTCCGCCATTTCGCCCATCCCCTCGCAGGACGCCAGCCCCTGCCGCAGCAGCCGCACATATCCCGCCGCGTCCCCGGCCTCCAGCGCCTCGAAGGCGCGTGAGCAGTACCATCCAAAGCGGTGCATCGGCGGCAGCAGGCAGCGGCCCTCCTCCGTCAGCGCCTCCGGGGCGTAGCAGGCGGGGAGAAACGCCCGCTCAACCTCCGCGAAGGTTCTGGCCAGGTCCATGTCCCCCTCCCCCTCCTTCCACCGGCAGCTCTGCACTGCCGCCAGCGCCATCGCCCTGGCCCAGGACAGGGTCTGCCTGTTCCTGGAGAAATCATTCTCAACAGCTCTCTCCAGAACCGCCCGGGCATCCGCTCCGGCCCGAACCAGAGTGCCGGCCAGGCCGTCCAGCTCCTCCATGTTCAGCGGCCGGTCCGGCGGCGGAAACGCCGCGCCGGACAGCACGGCGTGGGCCATCGCCTGGGCGGGCAGCTCGTCCCACCGCTCCACCTCGCGCAGCAGACGCCCCAGCTCCGCTGGGTCGCCGCTCTCCAGCATCGCGGCGGCGAGGCCCAGCGTGCACTGGTCCGCCAGCGGCGGCAGAAGGGTGCGGCTGGGGCGGCGGAAGCCGGGCCGCGCCGCCTCCCTGGCCCGGTACTCCGGGTCGAAAGCCGCTGCCGCCAGCTCCAAAAACCTTGCTTGCCGCTCCTTTCCACGCTCCTCCGACGGCGCCGGCTGGCGCAGCTCCCCGTACAGCCGCAGCAGCAGAGGCGCCGTCTCAAGGCCGCTCCCCGCCTGGAGCTCCAGGAGCACCAGGGCCAGATTCCCGGCCTGGCTGGCGTCCAGCTCCCGCCCGTCCAGCCCCGAGAGCAGCTCCCAGGTCCGCTCCGGGCCGTCCTCCCGCAAATGCGCGCTGGCCAGCAGCAGGCGCAGGTTCAGCTCCCACTGGGGCGAGGCCATGACCAGGGTGCTGCAGAGCAGCTCCCGCTGCTTCCTTCCGCCCTTCCGGTAGTCCTCCTTCGCCTGGAGAAACCGTTCACCCCTCTGGACGCACTCCATCCAGCGCTCCCGCTCCCAGGCGGCGATGAAGGCCACATAGGCCGC
The DNA here is from genome assembly GCA_029065305.1 of Oscillospiraceae bacterium. Taxonomy (GTDB): domain Bacteria; phylum Bacillota; class Clostridia; order Oscillospirales; family Oscillospiraceae; genus Pelethomonas. The sequence goes on along the minus strand of JAIEIQ010000042.1, from coordinate 2,430 downwards.
GTCGATCCGGGTGAAATAGGAGTCGGGGAACCACTCCTCCGCCCGCCGGACCCACTCGTCCAGCTCCGGGAGGGCCAGGCGCTTGGCGGCGGAGACGGCGTGGCGGAAGATGGAGGGGCCGTACTCCCGCCAGCCCGGCTTCTTCGCCTCCACCAGCGCGCAGGCCCGGCGGAGCACCTCCAGGCAGTCCGGCTCCTCCCGGCCGCTCTCTATGAACTGCATGTGCAGGCGCAGGTCCGACGGCGCCTCCCGCAGGCTCTCCCGCAGCAGCGACACGTTCCGCCGCCGCTTGGCCCCGCCTGTGCCGTCGTTGAGCTCGGCGTAGCCGTCGTGGTGGAGGACGGTCCCCGCCAGCATGACGCACCGGTCCGCCGGGGCCGGGATGTACTCGTGGATGCGCTCCCGGTAGCGCAGGCCGCTGGACATCCGCACCAGCCGGCCCGCCCAGCAGTCCGCGTACCTGTTGTCCATCTCGTAGGTGAGGTAGTTGCGCTGGACCACCATGGCCAGATCGCCCTTCCCCCTCTGGAGGTGCTCCGCCAGCTCGGAGAAATCCCCGTCCAGGTACTCGTCGCAGTCCACGGTGAGATACCACTTCCCGACGGCGCGGTCCATCACCGCGTTGCGGGCGGCGGAGAAGTCGTTGACCCAGGGGAAGTCGAAAAGCTCGTCCGCGTAGCGCACCGCAATCTCCCGGCTGCCGTCGGTGGAGCCGGTGTCGGCCATGATCAGCTGGCAGGACACCGCCCGCCGCAGGGGCTCCAGCGCCTGCAGGCAGCGCTCGATGGACCGGATGTCGTTCCGGAAGATGATCCCTATGCTCAACAGTGCCTTTTTTCCTGAATTCATCTTGTCCTCCTTACCCTCAGCCGTTTACCAAGATCGCCATATGGGCCAGTGTGGCGCTGTCGTTTTTGAACAATTCATCCCGGAGCCGGTCCCGGCGGGTGGGATTGTGGAGTATGGAACGGCTGACGGACACCAGGACCCGGAACAGGCGCTCCCGGCTGACCTCCGCGGCGCAGCCGCAGACAGCCGCGAACCGGTACAGACTGTACAGGCTGCACAGATGCACGTAGCTTTTCCACACGTCCTCCGGGGAGTCCAGGGCGGGGACGGCCATATAGAACGCCGCGTTTACCATGAGGTTCTCAAAAAAGTACTCCCCCAGACCCGGCAGCTCCTCCAGCTTCTTTTCCAACGCCTCATAGCGCTGGATATCAAAGGTTGCCGTCCGCCCCTCCTCCGTGGGTACAAAGATCATAATCGAGGACCACAGCTCTCGGAACAAGGATTTCCGCATCGACTGCTCCAGTATGAGGGCTACCAAAATCCGGGTGTTCTGGGTCAAAAACATCGCCTTGTTTCCGGGTAGCTTTTTCAGCTCCTCCGCCAGCGCCTGGTCGTGGAGCAGGAGTTCCCCGCGAGCCAGCCAGGCGTCCACGCCCGCGCCCGTCTCCCAATCCACCTTTTGCAGCTGCTGGAGGAGAAACCCCAGCAGCAGGAGCCGCCGGGGCAGCTCCTGTGTCCGCTCCTGGAGCACATCAATGCACAGGGAGCGAATTTCCGCGAAGCGGGCGGCGACGGGGTTCTTGGGGATGCGCCGCTCGCAGTCCTTCTCCGGCAGGGGCTCCTCCCAGAAGTCGATCCCCTCCGGCAAATCCCACAGCTGGGCCAGAACGCCCTCGCAGGCGGGGGAGAGGGAGTACTCCCGGGCGGCTAACGTGTACTGGATCCGCCGGGGAAAGATCTTGCACACTCTGGGGAGGACCGCCTCCCCGCACTCCATCTGGAGGCGGCAGAGCCCGTCCTCGCCGTGGAAGCAGCAGCGGCCCTCCGGCGTCACTTTCAGCTCGGCGTACATCGTATCATGGGCCCGCTCCCGGAGGCGGGACAGCCCCTCGGCCATCAGGGCCTGGAGTTCCGGGCTCTTGGGGGCCCGCTTAATGGCGAGATAGTCCTTCTTATTGAACTCAATCAGCCAGCCGTCGTCACAGCAGTTGTCCTGGCAAGCGCCCATGATACAATGGAAATTTTTGTAGTACAGCGGCATAAGGGCCGTGCGGATTGGAATACTGTTTTCAGCCATAGAGCACCTCGTTTGTTGATTTATCGTGTAGGGGCGCATATCATGCGCCCGGCGGACGCGGGCGGATCATATCCGTTCCTACGGGCGGGATCGAGAAAGGGGGCGGGCCGAAGCCCGCCCCCTTTTTGCGAGTATAGGTTGGCGTTTCCGTGCGGGGATTAGCCCAGCAGCTGGAGGACGCCCTGGGGCACCTGGTTGGCCTGGGCCAGCATGGCCTGGGCGGACTGCACCAGGATGTTGTTCTTGACGTAGCTCATCATCTCTTCGGCCACGTCGGTGTCGCGGATGGTGGACTCGGCGTCCTGGATGTTCTCGGCCATCACGGACAGGTTGTTCTGGGT
>JAIEIQ010000041.1 GCA_029065305.1 Oscillospiraceae bacterium | reverse complement strand
GACTACACCCTCGTGCTCCAGGGCCTGGGCGGCACTCTGAGCGGCAACGTAACAGAGGTCGCGGAGGGGGATACGCCTCCCGCCGCCCCCGCTGTTCCCGCCGTGGAGGAGGAGAAGGAGGATTCCAGCTCCGCGTTTGGCTGGACCACCGGCAGCAGCTCCAACGACGACCTCAGCGTCAGCTACTCCAACAGCCAGGGCGCCCACTGGCACAGCGGCGACTACTGCACCGATACCGGCATGAGCATTTCCAGCGGACACACGGTGAAGCTGGAGGCGGGCAAGTATTATAAGGTGGAGATCACCGGTATCGCGAACCGGGACGAGAAGGATATGCAGCTGCGGCTGGCGTGGCTCACCCCCGACACCAGCGCTGTGTATAACAAGGAGACCGGCAAGCTCTCCGGCGGCGCTTACGACCGCGCCATGAGCCTTGCCGCCAGCGCGGATGTGACCGTGGTGTTTGTGGACGCCAAGTCCCAGGATACCCCCGACACCCGGGACGCGGACAACCTGAACATCTCCGCCCAGCAGGAGCGGCTGGTTCTGGACGCCGCCGCTGCGGCCCACAAGGCCGGGAAGAAGATCGCCGTGGTCATCAACAATGAAACCGCCATCACCATCCACAACTGGGTGGACCAGGTGGACGCGGTGCTGATGATGTACCGTCCCGGCCAGAAGGGCGGCCAGGCTACCGCCGAGCTGCTGACCGGCAAGGTCAATCCCAGCGGCAAGCTGGCCTACACCATGCCCATGGAGGGCAATCAGACCCTGATTACCTACACCGAGGAAGCTTGGAATAAGCAGAACAATCCAGTCAAGAGCGACACCGTCATCTCCGCCGATATGCTCTGCGCCCTCAACGACGGCGAGCTGGAGCGCTACTGGCGGCGGGTCAACATGGATCTCCAGATCCGGCTGCAAATGACCTTCGAGGATGTGAGCGGCTTCCGGGCGGCTCTGGCGGAAGGCGCGGAGAAGCGGGATCAGATCGCGGAGATTGTCAACAACAAGGTGAACAGCGGCACGATCTCCCATTACGACGAGGGTATTCTCACCGGCTACCGCTGGTATGACAGCGTCGGCCTGGAGCCCCGCTATGACTTCGGCTACGGCCTGAGCTACACCACCTTCGCATACTCCAACCTCTCCGTGAAGGAGAATAAGAACGGGGAGAAGGCCGGGTACGACGTGACCTTCACCGTGAAGAACACCGGCAGTGTGACCGGCAGCGAGGTGGCCCAGCTTTACCTGGGGCAGGCCGACACGAGCAAGCTGCCCGAGGGCATCCAGAGCGCCCCCTATCAGCTGGCGGGCTATACTAAGATCAAAGACCTGAAGCCCGGCGAGAGCAAGACGGTGACGCTCCATGTGGACGAGCGGGCCCTGTCCTACTGGAATCAGACCATTGAGGATGAGCATGCGGACAAGTGGACCCTGGCGGAGGGCAGCCGCACCATCTATGTGGGAGCCGCCTCCAACGATCTGAAGCTGTCCAAGACCATCAACGTAGGCCAGAGCTCCAGCGGCAAGTAGTGACCAAGTTATCCAGTGACTGAAAGCATGGCGTCTGCCCATACGCGGCAGACGCCATGCTTTTTAGCGCGGCGCGTTTCTTACTCCACGGTTTCAATAGAGTCCACAATGCTCATCTGACTAATCCGCCTCAGCGGAACGCAGGTCGCCAGCAGGCAGGCGGCTATCGCAAGCACCGCCGCTTCCAGAATAGGAATAAACGGCACAGTAACCAGCCGAAGCTCGTCTGTCGCTGCGGCCTCCACAAAAACTGTGCAGATATACCCAGTAATACCTCCAATCACCGCCGCTGTCATGCCATAATAGGCCCCCTCCCATAAAAACACCTTGAACAGGCTCCCCGCGCTCATGCCGATTGCCCGCTGCATCCCGATCTCTGTAACTCGGGTGTGAATGTTGGTGTAAACCGTGTTGACGATGTTCAGCAGGCCAATCAGCGCCACAAACAGGATCAGCCCCCAGGCCAGAAGCCGAATCTGGGCAAAGCTCTCCGCCAGCTGCCGGTCCGTGTCCTCATAGGACAGCCAGAGGGTGCCGGGGACGCGCCCCGCCAGGGCCTCCACCGTCCCGTCAAATTCTGCCCGGTCAGTGCCCTCCGCCAGGGTGGGCAGCAGCTCGTTATACGCGGTTTTCCCCGTGAGGGCGGCATACAGCTCCTCGTTTACAATAATCTGTACTCCATTGATAAAGCCGCTGTTTCCGACACTCAGATAGCCGTCATAGCCGTCCAGGGTATCCAGCACAGCCAGCTCCCGCCCGGCCACGGTGACGCTCTCTCCCGTCAGAATTGTGGTGCGGGGAATCTCCTGGCCCTCAAAGGTCAGCGGCAGAGGATTGCGGACCATGCAGCCCTCCCCGGCCTTCAGCTTTTCCAGCACCTCCGGCGGCAAAGAGGAAAACGCCCGGTCCCAATAGGCGCTGTTCAGCCCCAGCACCTGAAACGTCTCCGCCGGCTGGAGAGGGCGTCCGAATTCGATGCCCACAGGGTAGCCGCCGGTCCCCTGCTCGTAGAGGGAGAACTGCATGGCGGTCAGCTCCGCCACCCGGGGGTCGTCCCGCATGGCCTGGTACTCCTCCGGCGAAAAGCCCACCGTCTCGTTGGTGATGGAGTAGTCCCCGTAGTGCTCCGCCACCCCGCTCCCGGCGGTATTCAGCAGGCCCACCGCCCCCTGGAGGGCGATAAAAACGGTGATGCTCATGACCAGGGACAGGACCGTGATGGCCGTGCGGCCCCGGCTGCGCTTCAGATTGAGCCGGGCGTAAAACGCCTCGAAATTGCGGCTCCGCTTCGCTCTGCGGTCCCTGCGCCTGATTCTGACCCGGCTCCCCGCCATAGCGGCGGTGGGAGCCACCCTGGCCGCGTACCGGGCGGCGGGAAGGGCGGCGGCCAGGGAAAATACCAGGGTAATGGCGGCGCTGGCCAGCAGGAACAGGCCCTTTCCTCCGCTGTTTTCCGCAATCAGGCGGTTCAGCTCTCCGGCGTCCCGCGCCAGAAAAATCTCCGGGGACAGCAGCCCCGTGGCGGCGGTGAGAATCCCGCTGGCCGACAGGGCGCCCAGCAGCAGGCCGATGGGGATTCCCACCGCGCACAGCAGCAGGACCTGGGCGGTGACCAGCGCGTAGAGCTGGCCCTTATCCGCGCCTATGGCCCGGAGAACGCCGTACTGGGTCATGCGCCGGGAGACGGCGATTTTCAGGATATTGTAGATGACCAGCCCCGCCGCCAGCAAAATAAGCCCGCCGGTCAATATCCCCGCCGCCATCATAAAGGGGAAGCCGCTTTCGGATATATCCGTGGTATCAGCCGACTCCGCGCTGTACCGGATGCCCAGGGCGTTCAAATAGGGGACGTTGTACGTGGTGTCCAGCTCATGGACGTTCAAAGCGGACACCAGATCGTCCATAACGGCCTGGAAGCTGCCTCTGTCCGCCACGCGGATATCCACGTTGTAGTAGAGGTATTCCTCCGGCAGCAGGGCCTTCACCGTCCCCGGCCCCACGATGCCGTTGATGGTCCCGGCGGCGTAGTGGAGGTAGTTGCTCTCGGTGACGCCCACCAGGGTAAAGTCGGCGGTGAAATCATAGGACTGGGTGATAACCCCATGGCGCAGAGCCTTGGTGAGCGAGAGGGTCAGGGTGTCCCCCAGCTCTCCCGAGAAGCCCAGATAGCCCAGCACATCCTCCGGCAGGGCAAGCTCCATGGGAGCCTCGGGCAGACGGCCCTCCTTGACCGTGGAGATGGAGGGATAGATGGCGCTTACATCCTCCTGATACTCGCTGAGGCCAAGGATCAAAGTGTTGTCCAGCTGTACGCTTCCCAGCACCACACTGGTACCGGCAAAGGACAGTCTGGGGTCGTTTTTCAGCGTCTCCACCTGCGCTTCGTCCATCTGGACAAAACAGGCGTGGCGGTTCCCATCGACAGCGATGGCCTGCTGCTGCCGCATAGCGGACAGCACCCCGATGGACTGGCCGATCACCGCCGTCATCATGGTGGAGAGAACGACAGCCAGAAGGATCAAAACAGAGGTGACCCGCTGGGCCAGCAGCTCCTTCAGAGCCAGGGTGTGATAGTGTCTCATTCCGCCCCCACCTCCGACAGTACCCCGTCCACAATGGTGAGCCGCCGGGACCCCATAGCCGCAATGCGGCTGTCGTGGGTGATGACCAC
>JAIEIQ010000040.1 GCA_029065305.1 Oscillospiraceae bacterium | reverse complement strand
GATCCTCCACTACCACCACCTTCTGGCCCTTCTCCAAGCGGCCCTCGATCTGGTTCTGGCGCCCGTGGTCCTTGCTGCCGGAGCGGACGTAGCCCATCGGCAGATTCAGGAGATGGCCGGTGATGGCCGCGTGGGCGATGCCGGCGGTGGAGGTGCCCATGAGAACCTCCGCATCCGGGTACTCCCGGCGGATGGTCTCCGCCAGGGCGTTCTCCACGTCGGTGCGGACCTCGGGGGCGGTGAGGGTCAGGCGGTTGTCACAGTAGACCGGGCTCTTGATGCCGCTGGCCCAGGTGAAGGGCTCCTCGGGCCGGAAAAAGACGGCCTTGACCTTGAGCAGGTCCTTGGCAATGGCTTGGGCAATGTTTTCCATGGTTCCACTCCTTTATTTTTGATTTATTTGTTGATCTCCGGATTGTCTGTACGGCCCACCAGATAGTCGAGGGACACGCCGAAATAGTCCGCTAAAGTAATAAGATTGCGGACTTCCGGATAATTTAATCCCTTTTCGTACGTATATATGGAATCTCGCTTGACTCCAATGATTTCCCCCAGCGCGGCCTGCGTCATACCTTGTCCATGGCGCAGTTCCTTAATTCTTTTTGAAAAATCTGCCATAGTTGTTTCATTCATTTGTTGATTTCCGGATTGTCCGTGCGGCCTAGCAGATAGTCAGTAGACACACCGAAATAGTCCGCCAGGGTGATAAGCCCAGGGATCTCCGGATAGTTATTCCCTTTCTCGTAACCGTACACGGAGTAGCGCTTGACACCAATTATTTTTCCGACTTCTTCTTGGGTCATGCCATTTTGAATGCGTAATTCTTTGATTCTTTCCGAAAAATCTGCCATATTTCTATAATTCATTTGTTGATCTCCGGATTATCCGTGCGCCCCACCAGATAGTCAATGGACACGCCGAAATAGTCCGCCAAAGTAATAAGATTGCGGACTTCCGGATAGTTTAATCCTTTTTCATATGTATATATGGAATCTTGCTTAACTCCAATGATTTTCCCCAACGCGGCCTGTGTCATACCCTGTCCACGGCGCAGTGCCTTGATTCTTTCTGAAAAATTTGCCATAACACCTCAAAAACATCTTGACTTAACGATTTGAATTCGTTATACTAAAAACAGATTAAACTCGTATTTTCGTAAGGGAGAACCAAAATGAATAATATAATTGAAACCCTCTTCGATACCTTTGAACCGGAGCGCCAGTCTCCGGCGGAAAAGGAAGCTGTGAAAGCGGCGGAAGGCATTCTCCGGCAGGCGGAAGCTAAATTAACCGAAAATGAGCTTGAAAGCCTGACAAACGCGCTTCTGTGCATCGGTTCCGCCGGTTGCCTGGAGAGCTTCACCCGGGGCCTCCGCCTGGGCGTCCAGCTGACGCTGGAGGGCCTGCGGCCCCTGGACTGACCGCTACCCCAGCAGCAAATCCTGCAGCTCCGCCAGATCCGCCGCGATATACTCCGCCCCGGCCTGCTCAAGCTCGGCCCGGTCACCGAACCCATACAGCACCCCGATGCAGGCAAGCCCTGTCTCGTGGGCCCCGGCCACGTCGTGGCGGCGGTCCCCCACCATCACGGCCCGGTTCAAATCCGGGACATCCGCCAGAGCCTTCCGGAGCACGTCCGCTTTCCGCGCCCCCTGCTGTTCCTCCATAGGCGCGCCGCAGATGCGGTCAAAATACCCCGCCATGCCGAAATGCTCCAGAATCTGCACCGCGAAGGGCTCCGGCTTGGACGTAGCGATCAGCAGGCGTTTTCCCGCCGAGCGCAGCTCCGCCAGCAGCGCGTCTATGCCGGGGTACGGGATGTTCTCCGCCCAGCCCTGCCGGGTAAAATAGTCCCGAAATTTTTCGATGCCCACAAGAATCTGGTCCTCGTCAAAGCCGTAGCGCTCGATAAAGGACTCCGGCAGGGGCGGGCCGATGAAGGAGGTCAGGTTGTCCGGGTCCTCATGGATCCCGAAATGCGCCAGAGCCGCCGCCACCGCCTTGGTGATGCCCTCCTTGGGGTTGGTGAGGGTGCCGTCCAGGTCAAATAGAATGGTATCCCAGCCCATGGCCTCACCCCACAAACTCGCCGGTGCAGCGGCGGTAAGCCGCCACGGGATCCGCCGTCTGGGTGATGGGACGGCCCACCACAATGTAGTCGCTGCCCAGCTCCTTCGCCCTGGCCGGGGTTGTGACCCGGACCTGATCCCCCACGTCGCCGTCGGCAAAGCGGACGCCGGGGGTTACGGTCACGAAGTCCTTCCCGCAGACCTCGTGGACCTTCCCCGCCTCCAGGGGGGAGCAGACCACGCCGGCCAGCCCCGCCTCGGCGGCGCACTTGGCGTAGTGCATGACCACCTGGTCCAGGGGCTTGTCAATCAGCAGGTCCGCCTCCATCCGCTCCTGGCTGGTGGAGGTGAGCTGGGTGACGGCGATCAGCAGGGGCCGGGTGCCGTCGGGCCGGGTCAGGCCCTCCAGTGCCGCCTCCATCATGGCCTTGGTTCCGGCGGCGTGGAGGTTGGTCATGTCCACGTCCAGCCCCGCCAGCACGGCCATGGATTTTTTCACCGTGTTGGGGATGTCGTGGAGCTTCAGGTCCAGGAAGATCTTGTGTCCCCGGGACTTGATCTCCCGGACGATGGACGGCCCCTCGGCGTAGTAGAGCTCCATGCCGATCTTCACGAAGGGCTTTTCCTCGGTGAAGCGGTCCAGAAAGGACAGGGTCTTTTCCCGGCTGTCGAAGTCCAGGGCGATGATCACGTCTTTACCCATGGTGGGCACCTCCTATAATCTCAGATAGACTGTGGATTCCGTACTGCTCCATGGCCTCCGGCAGGGCGGCGATGATATCCCGGCAGGCGAAGGGGTTCACCAGATTCGCCGCCCCCACCTCCACCGCCGAGGCCCCGGCCAGCATCAGCTCAAGAACATCCTCCGCCGAGCTGACGCCGCCCAGGCCGATGACGGGGATCCGCACCGCCTCATAGACCTGATACACCATCCGCACCGCCAGGGGGAACACGGCGGGGCCGGAGAGGCCCCCGGTGGTGTTGGCCAAGAGGGGCTTTCTGCGCTTTAAGTCGATGCGCATGCTCAGCAGGGTGTTGATAAGGCTGATCCCGTCGGCCCCCGCCTCCTCGCAGGCTCTGGCGATAGCGGTGATGTCGGTGACGTTGGGGCTCAGCTTCATATAGACGGGCTTTGTGGTCACGGCCTTCACGGCCCTCGTCACCTCGGCGGCGGCCTGGGGGCTGGTGCCGAAGCTCATGCCGCCGTTGTGTACGTTGGGGCAGGAGATGTTCACCTCCAGCCACCCCACCTGCTCCTCCCTGTCCAGCAGGGCGCAGGTCTGGACGTACTCATCAACGGAGAAGCCGCTGACGTTGGCCATGACCGGCTTGTGAAAGACCTCCCGCAGTCTGGGCAGCTCCTGGCTGATGACCTTCTCCACCCCGGGGTTTTGCAGCCCCACGGCGTTGAGCAGTCCTGAGGGGGCCTCGGCGATACGGGGGGTGGG
>JAIEIQ010000004.1 GCA_029065305.1 Oscillospiraceae bacterium | reverse complement strand
ATGAGGGTCAGCTCCCCCACGCCGGCCCGGGCCCGCGTCTCCGCGGCCCCGCTCCCCACGCCCCCCAGACCAACCACGCACACATGGGACCGGGCCAGCTTCTCCACCGCCGCCCGGCCCAGCATCATCTCATTGCGCAGAAACCGCTCGCTCATAGCGCTCTCCTCTCAAAAACGGAGCCCCGGAGACTGCTCTCCGGGGCCTCCAGTTTATCCGCTTTATCTGCCGATGGTGTTCATGCCGCTCTCGTCCTGAACGGCCTCCACGCTGTTCATCAGCTCGCTCTGCCACTCGCTGTAGGCATTGTTGGCCAGCTCGACGTCGCAGGCGTAGTGCCAGTACTGCTCGCTTCCGTAGCCCACAAAGTACATGATGTGGGCGCCGGTGGAGGTGCTGTAGACGATGCCCGTATCGCCGCTCTTGCGGCCGGACTCGTAGCACCAGTTCTGGAACTCGGAGATCATCCGGCCCTTGGGCACATTCTCATAGAGACCGCCGTTGGTGTTGCTGCCGGGGTCCTTGGAGTGCTCGTTGGCCAGAGCGGCGAAACCGTCCTCGGTGCCGTCCCAGCTGTCCAGGATCTCCTGGGCCTTGGCCCGGAGCAGCTCCTCCGTGGCCTCCTCGCCCTCCGCCAGCTCCAGACTGTCGGCGGTGACCAGGATGTGGCGGACGTTGTACTCCAGAGCCTCATCCCGCTCCCGGCCGTTGAACACGGCCACATAGCAGCGGCTGTTGTCCTCATCCACCAGGACCTCCGCGTCCCCGGCCTTCCGGCCCTCGTCGAAGAGCCAGTCGCCCAGCACGCCGGAGCTGTAGCGCATCTCCTTGTTGGCGGTATAGACGGCGCTCTCGTCGTAATTGGAGGGCAGCTGGCGGCTGGTCTCATAGATGGGGAGGATATCCTCCGCCAGGCCCTTGGCCTTGTCCATGGCGGCGGTCTTCTCCTCCTCGGTGGCCTCTACGGTGTTGCCCTCGTCGTCGGTTTTCGTCTCGGGGAGGCCGGAGATGGTGATATACTCGGCGTCCACCAGATCGTAGGTGTTCTTGTTCTCCTCGTAGTAGGCCTGGATCTCCTCGTCAGTAAACTCCAGGCTGTCGGCATAGGCATTGGTATATTTGTAGGCCAGCAGCTGGTCCTTCATGCAGGATTCAAAAACAGAGGCGGTCATGGTGGCGCCGTAGACGGCGTTCAGGTAGGACTTGTAGGAGTAGCCATTGGCGGCGGCCTGGGACTTCATGGCCTCGATATTGGCGTTGAAGGTGTCCAGCTCCGCCTGCTCCAGGGTCATGTTCTCCGCCTGGGCGGCGGCCTTGGCCGCGTGGACCAGCCGCATGGTGTCCACGGCCTGCTCTTTAAAGAACTGGTCCCAGGTCTGCTCCTCGCTGTACTGCTGGCTCTTCAGGGACTGGTTGACGTCCAGGCCGAAGAGGGAGGCGTAGCTCCCGTACTGGTTCATGAAGTTCTGGTATGCCTCCTGATAATAGTAGGAGGTCTCCGCCACGGTGTAGCTCTCTCCGCCGATGGTCACGGCGGTTTTGCTGCGCTGGAGGATGCCGGAGTTGTAGACGAACAGGGCCGCAGCCACCACCACGAAGAGGACGCCCACCGTGGTGTAGAGGATCTTGGAGCGCTTTTCAGCGGCTTTCTGCTCAGCCTCCCGCGCGGCCTTGGGATCGACGCCGCCGCCGGCTAAAAATTCCTGTCTTTTTTTCTTTTCTCTGGATGCACTCATGTTTTGTTCATTCCTTCCTATCGTTCCGCCGTCCCATAGGCGGGCTTTTGTATCACCGCCCAGGGCGGCGCTGACGCTCAGCAAACGATATTATACTAGACTGCGGCGCGTTTCGCAAGTAAAAGTTATCTCCTCTCTGTAAAATATTTATGAATGGCGGACCCGGCTATTTTTCTGTGGTTTTTTTCCCAACCCCCTTGCATTTTCCAAAAGATTTTAGTATCATGGTAGTCAGGAAACGTTGGCTTTCTGAAAAATTCAAATACAGGAGGAAACCTACCATGGCTCTGACCACCAACAAGGCCGTTCTCGCCTGGATTGACGAGATGGCCAAGATGACCCAGCCCGACAAAATCGTCTGGATTGACGGCTCCCAGGAGCAGATCGACGCTCTGCGGGCCGAGGCCTGTTCCACCGGCGAGATCGAGCAGCTCAACCAGGAGAAGCTGCCCGGCTGCTACCTCCACCGCACCGCCGTCAACGACGTGGCCCGCGTGGAGGACCGGACCTTCATCTGCTGCCGCAAGAAGGAGAACGCCGGCCCCACCAACAACTGGATGGACCCCCAGGAGATGTACGCCAAGCTCAACAAGCTCTACACCGGCGCCATGAAGGGCCGCACCATGTACGTCATCCCCTACTCCATGGGCGTGGTGGGCTCCCCCTTCGCCAAGTACGGCATTGAGCTGACCGACTCCATCTACGTTGTGCTCAACATGTGCATCATGACCCGGGTGGGCACCGCCGTGGCTGAGAAGCTGGGCGACGACTTCATCAAGGGCCTCCACGCCAAGGCGGACATCGACCCCGAGAACCGCTATATCGTCCACTTCCCCGAGGACAACACCATCATGTCCGTCAACTCCGGCTACGGCGGAAACGTGCTGCTGGGCAAGAAGTGCTTCGCCCTGCGCATCGCCTCCCACCTGGGCCACGAGCAGGGCTGGATGGCCGAGCATATGCTGATTCTGGGCCTCCAGAACCCTGCCGGTGAGGTCCGCTACCTGGCCGCCGCCTTCCCCTCCGCCTGCGGCAAGACCAACCTGGCCATGCTCATTCCCCCCGAGGCTTACCGGGAGAAGGGCTGGAAGGTCTGGTGCGTGGGCGACGACATCGCCTGGATCCGCGTGGGCGAGGATGGCCGTCTGTGGGCCATGAACCCCGAGTACGGCTTCTTCGGCGTGGCCCCCGGCACCAACGTCAAGAGCAACCCCAACGCCCTGGCCTCCACCCAGAAGGGCACCATCTTCACCAACGTGGTCCACAACCTGGACGACAACACCGTGTGGTGGGAGGGTCTGGACAAGAATCCCCCGGAGCACGCCGTGGACTGGAAGGGCAACCCCTGGAACGGCAAGGAGAGCACCGAGAAGGGCGCTCACCCCAACTCCCGCTTCACCGCCCCCGCCATCAACTGCCCCTGCATCTCCCCCGAGTTTGAGAGCCCCAAGGGCGTGCCCCTGAGCGCCATTGTCTTCGGCGGACGCCGGGCCAAGACTGCTCCCCTGGTGTATCAGGCCCGGGATTGGGAGCACGGCGTGTTCGTCGGCTCCATCATGGCCTCGGAGACCACCGCCGCCGCCGCCGGCGCTGTCGGCGTTGTGCGCCGCGACCCCATGGCTATGCTGCCCTTCTGCGGCTACCACATGGGCGACTACTGGCAGCACTGGCTGGACATGGGCAAGAAGGTCGGCGCGGACAAGCTGCCCAAGATCTTCAACGTCAACTGGTTCCGCACCGATGACGAGGGCCACTTCATTTGGCCCGGCTTCGGCGACAACCTGCGGGTGCTGGAGTGGATCATGAAGCGCGCCTTTGACGAGACCGGCGCTGTGGACACCGCCATCGGCTTCCAGCCCAAGGCGGAGGACATCAACCTGGAGGGTCTGGATGTCAGCAAGGAGACTGTCGAGGGCCTGCTGGGCGTGGACAAGGAGCTGTGGGCCGAGGAGGCCAAGGGCATCCGGGAGTACTACGCCAAGTTCGGTGACAAGCTGCCCAAGGAGCTGCTCCAGCAGCTGGACACCCTGGAGAACAACCTGAAGAAGTAACTAACCAACCCGAAAAAAGGGCCTCCGCTGTTCGCGGGGGCCCTTCTCTACAGGCAGGAGGTATCGCGCTATGTTTGAGCATGTTATCCAGAGCCCCATCGGCCCCCTGACCCTCACCGGGACGGAGGAGGCGCTGACCCGGCTCTCCTTCGGCGGCGGGCAGGCGTGGGCGGGCAGCCCCTCCCCCGCTCTGGAGCTGGCCGCCCGGGAGCTGGCGGAGTATTTCGCCGGAGCCCGGCGGGAATTTACGGTCCCCTTGGCGCCGGAGGGGACGGCCTTCCAGCTGGCGGTCTGGAGCGCCCTGCGGGAGATCCCCTACGGCGCCACCGCCAGCTACCGGGACATCGCCGTCCGGCTGGGCAAGCCCGGCGGCGCGGTGGCCGTGGGCCAGGCCAACAGCCGAAACCCGATCCCCATCATCATCCCCTGCCACCGGATCATCGGCGCCGGCGGACAGCTGGTGGGGTACACCGGCGGGCTGGAGATCAAGCGGTTTCTGCTGCGCCTGGAGGAGCGGCTACCCGGCTAAGACCCGCATCCGTCCATAGGCGTCGGCGATGATAGCCACACAATTTTCAATCCCCAGCCGTCCGCTGTCCAGGCAGAGGTCGTAGTTCCGGGGGTCCCCCCACTTCCGCTCGGTGTAGAAGCGGTAGTGATGGGCCCGGGCCTTATCCCGCCGGGTGAGGATGGAGGCCGCCCGGTCCCGGTCCATGCCGTGCTCCGCCACGCTCCGCTCCACCTTGCTGGGCATATCCGCGTGGATGAACACGTTCAGGGTGGGGACCCTTCCCGCCAGCACGTGGTCCGCGCACCGCCCCACGATGACGCAGGGCTCCTGCGCCGCCACCTCCTGGACAATTTCGCTCTGGGCCTGGTGGAGCTGGTCGGTGAGGGCGCTGCCGGTTTTGGCCGGACCGTCGAACCGGGTCCCGTAGCCCATGATATGGCCCAGGGCTCCCCCGTGGAAGTACTCCCCGTGGGTGCGGATGAACTCCGGCGAGAGCTTTGTTTTTGCCGCTGTCAGCTCCACGATCTCCTTGTCGTAAAAGGCCAGTCCCAGCCGCCCGGCCAGCAGCTTCCCGATGGAATGGCCCCCGCTGCCGCACTGCCGTCCAATGGTGATTACCAGCTTTTCCATCTTGAACCCTCCCTTTCTCTGTTCTCATTTGTAGTATAGCACAATTTTTGATATTTGTGAAGATGGTTTTTCGTGAAAGCGCACACAGTCTGTCCACCGAAGGCACGAGCGGGGGTGTTTCGCCGGGTTCCGCCTTGTGTTTTCAGACGCTGTGTGGTATGATTGGGCGAAAACAGTCGGGAGGTGTCCCTCATGAGGATGCGGAAAAAGAAAAATCTGATCCCCCGGATGGAGCGCTGCGCCGCCTGCCACGTGCAGGACGGCTTCGCCATGAAGGGCCGCTGGCGGGCGGAGCTGATGCCGGAGGCCGGGGAGCTGCGGGTGGAGCTGGGCTGCGGGAAGGGGCGTTTTACGGTGGAGACGGCCCGCCTCCATCCGGAGGTTCTGTTTATCGCCATCGAGAAGGTGCCGGACGCCCTGGTGGTGGCTATGGAGCGGGCGGTGGAGGCGGAGCTCCGGAATGTATTTTTTGTGGTGGGGGACGCGGCGCTGCTGCCGGACTACTTCGCCCAGGACGAGGTTGACCTTGTCTACATCAACTTCTGCGACCCCTGGCCCCCCAACGGCCAGGCCAAGCGCCGCCTGACCCACCGGGGGTTTTTGGAAACCTATGGGAAGGTGCTGCGGAGCGGCGGGCAGATCCACTTCAAGACGGACAACGCCCCCCTCTTCGCCTTCTCCCTCCGCGAATTTCCGGCGGCGGGGTATGCCCTCAGCGAGGTCACCCATGACCTCCACGGGCAGGGCCCCCAGGGGGTGATGACGGACTACGAGGCGAAATTTTACGCCCAGGGGATTCCCATCAACCGCTGTGTGGGGACAAGGCTCCCTCCACCGCCGGCGGAGCCCGGCGTATAGGCCGGCCCGCGCAAGCGAAAGGGACGGCGTGACACAGATCACGCCGTCCCAAAAGCTATATAATTCCCATTATTTCCGGGGCGGCTCTGCCGCCCCTATTTTTCCGCCATCATGGTCATGGTCAGGTCCAGATACGCACCGTCCCGGCAGACCCGAACGGGCACCTGATCCCCCACCCGCAGCTCCCGCCGCAGGGCCAGAATCTCCTCCGTGGTCGCCACGTTCTGCCCATTGAAGGACACCACGTAGTCCCCCACCCGCATACCGGCCTTATCTCCGCTGAGCCCCGGCGTCACCGACTCCACCCGCAGACCCATGGTCCCGTCGGGCAGCACCTCGGGAATCCGGCTGATGGTAACGCCCAGCACCGGCTGAGGCTGGAGCTCCCCGAAGGCGATGAGCTCATTGACCCACCGCACCGCCAGACTGGTCGGGATAGCGAAGCCCAGCCCCTCGATGGTGTCGTCCCCGCTCATCATCTTGATGGTGTTCACCCCCACCACCTGTCCATACTGGTTGATAAGGGGGCCGCCGGAGTTGCCGGAGTTGAGGGCGGCGTTGGTCTGGATCAGGGTCATGGTCACCCCGTCCACGTACACATCCCGGTTCACCGCCGAGACAATCCCGTCGGTAAAGGTATTGCGCAGCTCAATCCCCAGGGGGTTGCCTATGGCGTACACCCGGTCCCCGATAGCCAAATCGTCCGAGACGCCGAACTCCGCCGGTATCAGCCCCTGGGCGTCGGCCTTGAGCACCGCCAGATCCATATCCGCGTCCCCGCCCACCAGCAGGGCGTCATACCGGGTATCCACGCCGAACTGGTCCGTGACCAGCACCGAGCACTCGGAGCTACCGGCGATGACGTGGTAGTTGGTGAGGATGTAGCCGTCATCGCTGAAAATAATCCCGGTGCCCACGCTGGCGGCCATGGGCTGATATCCCAGCACCGTCACCACCGAGGGGTTCACCTTCTCATAGACCGCCCCGGGGGCCAAAACCTCCCCGGAGGTCCCCGCCAGCTCCAGCCGCGCGTCCCCGCCGTTGGGGAACCGGGCGATGGTGGTCTCCCCCTCCGGCAGCTCCCAGTCCCGCCAGAAGGCGTCATAGCCGCCGTCGGGCTCGGGGGCGGGATCCTCCCTCCGGCTGGACGCGGGCGGCTCCGGAAAGCCGTTGACAGCGAAGTAGTAGAACCCCACCCCCAGGCAGACCAGCACCACCAGCACCGAGAGCACCACAAAGAGGGCCATCCCCCAGCCGCTCCGGCGCTGCTTCTCCGGCGGGGCGATAGCGGCCCGCCAAGCGGGCTCCGGCGCAGCCGGCGCCGGCTGCATCCCCTGGGGCAGGTCCCGCTGGTAGCTCAGCTGCACCGGCTCCACCTGCTCCCCGGGCCGGTAGGTGAGAACAATTTCCTTCTGCTGCTCGAAGAGAAGCTCCTCCATGGCTACGCCTCCTTGTGGGTATTCTTCCGCACCTCCTCCGCCAGCTGAACGGTGAAGGTAAAGGTGGTCACGCCGTCCTCGCTGGCGGCGGTGATAGTCTCCCGATGCTGTTCCAGAATGGTGCGCACAATGTACAGCCCCAGCCCTACGCCGTCCTTGTCCGCGGAGCGGGACTTGTCGCTCTTGTGGAAGCGCTCAAAGAGCCGGGGCAGCTCCTCCGCCGCGATGGTCTCCCCCCGGTTGCGGACCGTGACCACCGCCTTCTCC
>JAIEIQ010000039.1 GCA_029065305.1 Oscillospiraceae bacterium | reverse complement strand
CAGTACCCCGACATGGACAAGTACCTGGAGGAGTTCACCTACAAGTTCCAGAAGAAGATCGTCAAGGCGTGGCTGCTGGAGGGCCACCGGGTGGACGGCCGGCAGAAGAACGAGATCCGGCCCCTGGCCGCAGAGGTTGGCGTGCTGCCCCGGGTCCACGGCTCCGGCCTGTTCACGAGAGGCCAGACCCAGGTGCTCTCCGTCTGCACCCTGGACATGCTGGGCGCGGCCCAGAAGCTGGACACCATCTGGCCCGAGGAGTCCAAGCGCTATATGCACCACTACAATTTCCCCGGCTACAGCGTGGGCGAGGCCAAGCCCTCCCGCTCCCCTGGCCGGCGGGAGATCGGCCACGGCGCCCTGGCGGAGCGGGCCCTGCTGCCAGTGATCCCCAGTGAGGACGAGTTCCCCTACGCGATCCGGGTAGTGTCCGAGGTGGTCAGCTCCAACGGCTCCACCTCCCAGGGCTCCATCTGCGGCTCTACCCTGGCGCTGATGGACGCCGGCGTGCCCATCAAGGCCCCGGTGGCGGGCATCTCCTGCGGCCTTATCCAGGACGACGACGGCTCCTTCACCACCTTTATTGACATCCAGGGCGTGGAGGACTTCCATGGCGAGATGGACTTCAAGGTGGGCGGCACCAAGAAGGGCATCACCGCGATTCAGATGGATCTGAAGAACGACGGCCTGACCATGGAGATCATCAAGAACGCGCTGGAGATCACCTACGACGCCCGGTGCGAGATTCTCGACCAGATTATGATCCCCTGCATCGACAAGCCCAGAGCGGAGGTCAGCAAGTGGGCCCCCAAGATGATCACCATGCACATCGACCCCGACAACATCCGGGATGTTATCGGCAAGGGCGGCAGTGTGATTCAGAAGATCGTGGCCGACACCGGGGCCAAAATCGATATCGAGGACGACGGCACCATCCGCATCGCCTCCCCGGACTCCGCCTCCGCCGAGGCCGCGAAGCACGCCATCGACCAGATTGTGTTCGTGCCCGAGGTGGGCAGTCTTTATTACGGCCGGGTGGTCCGGCTGATGCAGTTCGGCGCGTTCGTGGAGCTGGCCCCCGGCAAGGACGGGCTGGTGCATATCTCCAAGCTGGCTAATCACCGGGTGGAGAAGGTGGAGGACGTGTGCAAGATCGGCGACATGATGTGGGTCAAGGTCACGGAGATCGATGAGAAGGGCCGCGTGAACCTCAGTCACAAGGACGCCCTCCGGGATATCGAGGAGAAGAAGGCCCGGGGCGAGGTTATTAAGTAAACGTCGGGAAACGCCAACCGGGCGGGCCTTATGCCCGCCCGGTTTTACCAAAAGGGGGTATCTTTCTGAACTTATCAATAGAAGAATTGCAAAAGCTGTGCTCAGCTGAGAATATGGTTGTGACACTTCATGCGGCCAAGCGATTAGAACAAAGAAAACTTACCCTTCAACATATCATAGACTGTATTATGTCTGGAGAAATTATAGAAGAATATGCTGACGATTATCCCTATCCCAGCTGTCTTATCTTAGGAAAACAGAACGACCAAGTCCCGCTCCACGCGGTAGTCGCTTCAAACGGAGAGGAGTTATTCATTATTACAGCTTACTATCCCTCCGATGAACAGTGGGAAGATGATTGGAAAACCAGAAAGGAGCAGCAAAAATGAAGTGCTTTTTGTGTAAAGACAGTCACACAGAAGAAGGAACAACGACCTATATGACATCCTGCGACAGTTGCTATATTATTATCAAAAATGTACCCTGCCTCAGGTGCAAGCAATGCGGTGAGGAATATATCAACGGTGTTACGCTCCAAAAAATCGAATCTATTATTGCAAAAATGAGGGATGCTTTGACGGAAATCGCCATTGTGGACTTCAAAAGAGCTGCCTGATGATGTGACCCCGGGCGGGTATGAAGCCTGCCCGGGGTTCTATTCAATACATCTTGTTTAACTCTGGGATAATCAATAAATCCTTTATTTGTCTGATTTCCTGGGTGTGCTGATCGGTATAGTCCCCTATGCGCCGTAAGTAGATTTTGCATATTTCCGGTCCAAAATCCTCTAAGCAGTCTCCCCTGCAATTCAAAAAGCACTGTATCGCGAGAATATCCCCCGCTAACTCCATGATATTTAAACGCAATTCTTCCAGGTTTTCCAGCTGCTGTTTGGTCATATCCGTATCACCTCGGGGCAAGTCTATCATATCCGGTTTAGAACAGCAGAAAAAAGTCTGTATCAGATTATTTTTATCATAAGGAGCACCCCTATGGACCCCATCGCCGCCATTTCCACCGGAAACACCCTCTCCGCCGTGGGCATCCTCCGCATCTCCGGCTACAACTGCTTCACCGTCTGCGACAAGGTTTTCCGGGCCAATAACAACAGGCCCTTCTCCGCCCAGCCCCCCCGGGAGATGGTGTTGGGCACCCTTCTGGACACGGACGGCCAGCCCTTGGACCAGATTCTCGCCGTCCGCTTCCCCGGCCCCCGCAGCTACACCGGGGAGGACTGCGCCGAGTTCCACTGCCACGGCTCCCCGGTGGTCCTGGCCGAGGGCCTGCGGGCCCTCTTCGCCGCCGGGGCGCGGCAGGCGGGCCGGGGGGAGTTCACCAAGCGGGCGTTTCTCAGCGGGCACCTGGATTTGACCCAGGCGGAGGCCGTCATCGACCTTATCGAGGCGGAGACCGCCGCCGCCGCCCGGAACGCGGCGGAACAGCTGGGGGGTTCCCTGCGCGGAACGATGGAGACCGTCTACGACCGCCTCCTGAACGCCGCCAGCCAGTTCTACGCCGTGGTGGACTACCCCGACGAGGATATCGAGGACCTCCGGCGGGAGGATATGCTCCAGCTCCTCTCGGAGGCAGAGGCCCGGCTGAGCGGTCTGCTGGCAACCTTCGACCGGGGAAAAATCCTCCGCCAGGGGGTCCCCACGGCCATTCTGGGGACGCCCAACGTGGGCAAGAGCTCCCTGCTCAACGCCCTCCTGGGCCGGGAGCGGGCCATCGTCACCGACATCCCCGGCACCACCCGGGACACCATCGAGGAAAAGGCGGTGGTGGGGGGCGTGCTCCTGCGGCTCATCGACACCGCCGGGATCCGGGATACAACAGACGCGGTGGAGCGGCTGGGGGTGGAGCGGTCCCTGGCGGCGGCGGAGGGGGCGGAGCTGGCCCTGCTGGTTCTG
>JAIEIQ010000038.1 GCA_029065305.1 Oscillospiraceae bacterium | reverse complement strand
CGCCGCCTCCACGGCGGCGTTCAGGGCCAGGATATTCGTCTGGAAGGCGATATCCTCAATGGTCTTCATGATCTTCTCAATCTCATTGGAGCTGTTCTCGATCTCCGCCATGGCGGCGATCATCTCCCGCATTTTCTCGTTGCTCTGGGCCAGCTGCCGGCCCATTTCACCGGCCTGCTCCCGGGCGTGCCCGGCGTGCCCGGCGGTCTGCCGGACCCGGCCGCTGACCTCGCTCATGGTCTGCTCCAGATTCTCCACCGCGCTGGTCTGCTCCATGGAGCCCTGGTTGAGGGCCTGGGCGGCGGAGGACATCTGCTCCGCGCCGCCGGAGACGTACTCCGAGCTGGTGACAATCTGCCCGACAGTGCCGTTGAGGTGCTGGAGAATGTCGTTCAGGGAGGTGCGGATGGAGGCGAAGTCCCCCACGTATTCCTGGGTAATCTGGCCGGTCAGATCGCCGGAGGCCACGGCCTCCAGCGCGCTGGAGATCTCCCCGATGTAGCTGCGCAGGCGGGCGATGGTGCGGTCAAAGCTCTGGGCCAGAAGGCCGATCTCGTCGTCGGAGTCTATGTCCACCATCATGGTCTGGTGCTCGTTCAGGCCCAGATCTCCCTGCTCCAGTGTCTGGGCCAGAACGGTCAGACGGAAGAGGGGCCTGGAAACCGCACGCCGGATGTACGCGCCGGCAGCGGCGATGCCCGCGATGATAAGGACCACACCGCTCAGGAACGACAGCACCACCGTCAGGTTGATCTGCCCTGTGGCCTCCTTCATGGAGATCCCGGCGAAGAGAAGGCCGTCAATCTGCCCGGCCTCGTTCCGGGTGGGGATGTAGGAGCCCAGGTGCGTCTCCCCCAGGATGTCCGCCTTGCCCACGTAGGACTCCCCCTGCTTCAGCACCCGATCGGCCACCTCCCCGGACAGCCGGGTGCCCACGGCCCGCCGGCCGTTCTGCTGGATGGTGGTGCAGATCCGCTCGTCCCCCTGGAAGATGGTGAACTCGCAGCCTGTGCGGGCCTTGAGCTCGTCGAGCAGGGCCGTTTTGTCCTCCGGCCCGTCGTACTGGGAGAGCTCGTAGGCCAGCACGTTGGCCCCGCTCACGCAGATGCTCTGCATTGTCGACATTGTCAGACGGTAGAACATCAAAACGCACAGCGCTACCACTACCGTGATGCTGACCCCCAGCATCAGCGCCACCAGATTCCCCACCTTCCGGCCGATCTGCCGGCACTTCTGCCGGGCGCCGGCGCCCTGTGCGGAACTCGCTTCCATACTCTCTCACTCCATTTTAAAGTTTGTTGTTTTTCGCGGGCCTCCCGCCCTGTCGAATTCAATTTATTTTATTAAAAACCAACGGGGATTACAAGTGGCTCTTTTGGCGAAAAATTGGAAGTCCCTCCCAAAGCGTTTTGGGCAATTCGCGCAAAAATCCCTTGGGGCGCAAGGGCTGGAGGGGGCTGGCCGGGAAATCGGGAAATCCCTTCTTGCCAACGGCGGGCGGGGCGAGTATAATAGAAGCATACTACGACTGGAATGGCGGTGTTGCAGCATGTCGATTAAGGATAAGATAGCGGCCTTCCTGTTTGGCTCCGGCGGCGCGGAGGCACAGGAGGAGGAGACCCGTCCGGAACAGGAGCAGGTGGCGGAGAGCGCTCCGGAGATTCTGGCCGCCGCCGTGGACCCGGCGCTGGTGGAGCTGCCGGCGGAGCACCCGATCTTCCGCATTCTGGAGCAGGCGCGGCGGGAGTCGCAGCACCTGCCCACGCCCCGGATCTCCCTGGACGAGGACGGGGTTATTCCGCCGGAGGTGGTGGCGCGGGAGAAGAAGCGGGTGCAGACCCTTCTGAGCAGCGCGTGCAATGCCCGGATGAAGAAGATCAACGCCAAGGCCAAGACCCAGCCCAAGAAAAAGAAGGGCGAGGAGGACAAGGCGAAGGACGACGGCCCCCCGCCCCTGGACGCGGCCCCCTTCTTCTTCTTCTCCACGGATAAGCTCTGGGCCTGGATGATGGTATTCCCCCCGGCGCGCCAGGGCGAGGAGCTGTCCCACGAGATGCTGGAGTCGGCCCTGGACAAGGAGAACATCACCTTCGGCGTGGATGAGCGCCTGGTGGAGCACCTGCCCCGGGACGAGCGGCGCTACCTCACCCTGTACCTGATCGCCAGGGGGACGCCGGCTTTCGACGGGGAGAACGGCAACATTGTGGAGCACTTCCCCCGGGTGGTGGAGCGGATGCTGGAGGTGGATGAGTATGACCAGGTGGACTACACCGCCCTCAACCTGATCCACAACGTGAAGGAGGGGCAGGAGATCTGCCGGCTCATCGAGCCCACTGAGGGCGAGCCGGGCCGGACCGTGACGGACCAGGAGATCCCCGCCAAGAGCGGCAAGTCCGTGCCCCTCCCCATGGGGCGGAACACGGAGATCAGCGAGGACGGCATCTCCCTGCTGGCGTCCATGGCGGGCCATGTGGAGTTCACCGGCCACAGCTTCCAGGTCAAGCCGGTGCTGGATATCCCCGGAAACGTGGACTTCTCCACCGGGGATATCAACTTCCTGGGGGATGTGAACATCAAGGGCGACGTGCTCAGCGGCTTTACCGTCCGCTCCGCCGGAAATATCCAGGTGGGCGGCGTGGTGGAGGCTGGCAGCACTGTGGAGGCCGGGGGCGATCTGGTGGTGGCTCGGGGGA
>JAIEIQ010000377.1 GCA_029065305.1 Oscillospiraceae bacterium | reverse complement strand
GCTCCACACCATCGTGGGCGCGGGCAGCGCCGAGGGGGCGGTGGACGCCGCCAACATCCTCAAGCCCGCCCTGAGCCGGGCGGAGATCCGGGTCATCGGGGCCACCACCCTGGAGGAGTACCGGCGGTATATCGAGAAGGACGCGGCCCTGGAGCGGCGGTTCCAGCCGGTGACGGTGGCGGAGCCCTCGCCGGAGACGGCGGAGGCGGTTCTGCGGGGCCTCCGGGACCGGTACGAGGCCCACCACAAGCTGGCCATCACCGACGAGGCGGTCCGGGCCTGCGTGGAGCTGAGCGTGCGGTACGTGCCGGACCGGTTCCTGCCGGACAAGGCCATCGATCTGATGGACGAGGCGTGCAGCCGGGTGAAGATGGAGTGCGGCGAGCGGACGCCGGATCTGAAGAACCTGGAGGAGCGGGTGGAGCAGGTCCGGCGGGAGAAGGCCGAGGCCATCGCCGGGGAGGACTTCGAGCTGGCGGCACGGCTTCGGGACGTGGAGGAGAACTTTTCCCTCCAGCTCCGGGAGGAGCGCGCCCGGTGGCAGCGGGGCCAGGTGGACGATCTGGTGGCCGTGACGGAGGAGGACGTGGCGGCGGTGGCGGCGGAGTGGACCGGCATCCCCGTCCAGCGCATCAACGAGGACGAGCGGGAGCGGCTTCTGCGGCTGGAGGAGATTATGAAGGCCCGGGTGGTGGGCCAGGACGCGGCGGTGGAGTGCGTGGCCCGGGCTGTCCGGCGCAGCCGGGTGGGGATCAAGGAGCCGGGCCGGCCTGTGGGCAGCTTCCTGTTTCTAGGGGCCAGCGGCGTGGGCAAGACGGAGCTGTGCCGGGCCCTGGCGGAGGCGCTGTTCGGCCAGGAGGAGGCCGTCATCCGCATCGACATGTCGGAGTACGGCCAGGGCCACACCGCCAGCCGCCTGGTGGGCTCGCCCCCGGGCTATGTGGGCCACGAGGAGGGGGGCCAGCTGACGGAGAAGGTCCGCCGGCAGCCCTACGCCGTGGTGCTCTTCGACGAGGTGGAGAAGGCCCACCAGGAGGTGTGGAACCTGCTGCTCCAGATCATGGAGGACGGCCGGCTCACCGACGGCCACGGGAGAAGGGTGGACTTCTCCAACACCGTGGTGGTGATGACCAGCAACGTGGGGGCCCGGGCCATCACGGAGCGGCGGGGGACCCTGGGCTTCTCCGCCGCCGGGGACGAGGCCGGGGAGGAGCGGGTCCGGCGGCAGGTGATGGACGAGCTGCGGCAGACCTTCCGCCCCGAGTTTCTCAACCGGATCGACGAGACGATTCTCTTCCGCCAGCTGGGGGAGGCGGATCTCCTGGAGATCGCCCGGCGGCTGGTGCGCCTCTCCGCCGGACGGATTGCGCGGCTGGGGATCACCCTGGAGGCGGAGGACGCCGCCCTGGCGCTGCTGGCGGCGCGGAGGAGCGGGGACAGCCAGGGGGCCCGGCCCCTGCGGCGGGCCATCCGGGCCCAGGTGGAGGACCCCATCGCCGAGGGGGTTCTCCAGGGGTGGTACCGGGCCGGGGACCGGCTGCTGCTGACCCCGGGGGAAAATTGTGTTGCTATTGCCGTTCAAAAAGAGTAAGATAGAACCAGAGAAACGCTTAAAAAATGCCCCGCCCCCCGGGGCGGGGCACCGGAGAAACAGAAAAAGGAGCTTGCTTATGGGATTTTCAGGATCAGACGCCGGCGGCTTCCGCTGGGAGGGCTTTGACAGCGGAGCCCCCTCCCAGCCGCCGCCCAAGCCGAAAAAAGCCCGCCGCGCCCCGGCCAGCCCGGGGAAGCGCCTGGCTGTCAACATTGTGGTGACGCTGGTGTTCGCCGCCCTCTATTTCTACATCGAGCTGCCGCCTGTCAACCTTCAGTCGCCGGACTTCTATGTGTTCGTGCTGCTCACCTGCGCCGTCTACTGCGGCTGCGCCGTGCTCACCGCCGGGTTCCAGGGGCAGGGGGTGAAGAACTACTTCAAGTTTTTGCGCAGGCAGTGCGCCGTCCCCTTCTTTCTGGGGCTGGGGATGATAGCCATTGCCCTGGTGGGGGCCGTGGCGGGCAGCGTCATCTTCCGGGCCGGGGCCTACGCCCAGCTGCTGCCCTTCCAGGTGGGGGATTTTGCCACCGAGGTCAACGAGATATCCTACGACCAGATCCCCATGCTGGACAAGCAGTCCGCCCAGCGGCTGGGGGACCGGAAGCTGGGGGAGCTCAGCGACATGGTCAGCCAGTTTGACGTGGCGGAGGACTACACCCAGATCAACTACAGGGGCCGGCCGGTGCGCATCGCCACCCTGCGCTATATGGACCTCATCAAGTGGTTCACCAACCGCTCCAAGGGCCTGCCCGCCTACCTCATCATCGATATGGTGTCCCAGAACGTGGAGCTGGTGCGGCTGGAGGAGGGGATCAAGTACACCACCGCCGAGCACTTCAGCCGGAATCTCTACCGCCACCTGCGCTTCCAGTACCCCACCTTCCTCTTCGGGGACCCGGTGATGGAGATCAACGAGGAGGGGACCCCCTACTGGGTCTGCCCCCGGCTGGTCCACACCATCGGCCTCTTCGGCGGCACGGACACCAGGGGCGGCGTGCTGGTCAACGCCATCACCGGGGAGAGCGAATACTATGAGGAGGTCCCCGACTGGGTGGACAACCTCTACGACGCGGACCTCATCGTCTGGCAGTACGACTGCTACGGCATGTACCACAACGGCTTTCTCAACTCCCTCTTCGGCCAGCGGGACGTGACCGTGACCACCGACGACTACAACTATATCGCCATCAACGACGACGTCTATATGTACACCGGCATCACCTCCGTGGGGGGCGACCAGTCCAACATCGGCTTTATCCTGAGCAACCAGCGGACCAAGGAGACCAGCTTCTACTCCGCCGCCGGGGCCACGGAGCACTCCGCCATGGCCAGCGCCCAGGGGGAGCTGCAAAACCTGCGGTATACCGCCACCTTCCCCCTGCTGCTGAACATCGGCGGGCAGCCCACCTACTTCATGGCCATGAAGGACGACGCCCAGCTGGTGAAAAAGTACGCCATGGTCAACGTCCAGCAGTACCAGATTGTGGCTACCGGGGACACGGTGGCCGAGTGTGAGGAGAACTACCTGGCTATGCTGGCCCAGCGGGGGGTCATCGACGGGGACACCGGCCTGGGCGGCACGGAGACGGTGGAGGGCACCATCGCCGACATCCGCTCCGCCGTGCTGGACGGGAATACCTGCTACTTTATCCAGCTCATCGGGGAGAAGACCTACTACTCCATCGGCGCTGTGGAGGAGCCCCTGGCGGTGATCCTCAACAAGGGGGACCAGGTGTCCATCACCTTCCGGCCCGGGGAGGAGAGCATCCTTGCCGGTGTGGCGGTGGAGCGGCGGTGACGGAGCGCCGCGCGGAACAGACGGGCCGGCCGGGAGGCCGGTCCGCCCGTTTGTCAGGACGGATTTTCATACAAAAAACCGGAACCCCCTTTACAGCACCTGGGACTTGTGGCATAATAGAATACCGAAAAATAACAGGAATGGAGAATCCTATATGCCGATCATCGAATATGACACCTATAAGCAGAAGCTGATCGCCCTGGAGCCGGAGCTCCAGAAGCTGGCGGCGGCTCTGGATCTGGAGGGGGCTAAAAAAGAGGTGGCCGAGCTGGAGGCCAAGACCGCCGAGGAGGGCTTCTGGAGCGATCTGGAGAACTCCCAAAAGGTCCTCCAGCGGACCAAGCAGCTCAAAAACAAACTCTCCCGCCACGCCAAGCTGGTCAGTCAGTGGGAGGATCTCTCCACTCTGGTGGAGATGGCTGTGGAGGAGGACGACGCCTCCCTGCTGCCGGAGGTGGAGGAGGGGTACAAGGCCCTGGAGGCCACCGTGGAGGAGGCCAATCTGGCGACGCTTCTCTCCGGGGAGTACGACAACAACAACGCCATCCTCAACTTCCACGCCGGGGCCGGCGGCACCGAGGCCCAGGACTGGTGCCAGATGCTCTACCGGATGTACATGCGCTGGGCCGAGCGCCACGACTTCAAATTCGAGACCATCGACTACCTGGACGGCGACGAGGCCGGGATGAAGTCCGCCTCCGTCATCATCTCCGGGGAGAACGCCTACGGTTATCTCAAGAGCGAGTCCGGCGTCCACCGGCTGGTGCGCATCAGCCCCTTTGACGCCTCCGGGCGGCGGCAGACCTCCTTTGCCGCGTTGGAGGTCATGCCCGACATCCAGGACGAGGGGGAGATTGAGATCCGGCCCGAGGATCTGCGGGTGGACACCTACCGCTCCTCCGGAGCCGGAGGCCAGCACGTCAACAAGACCGAGTCCGCAATCCGCATCACCCATCTGCCCACCGGGGTGGTGGTCGCCTGCCAGACCGAGCGCAGCCAGCACCAGAACCGGGAGTACGCCATGCGGATGCTCCGCAGTAAGCTGGCGGAGATCAAGATGCAGCAGCACGCGGAGAAGATCTCCGATATCAAGGGCGTACAGATGAAGATCGAGTGGGGCAGTCAGATCCGCTCTTATGTGTTCATGCCCTACACCCTGGCGAAGGATCACCGCACCGGGTTTGAAAACGGCAACATCAGCGCCGTCATGGACGGGGACCTGGACGGGTTTATTAACGCCTATCTGACCGCCAGCGCTACTGGGGAGCTGAAGAAGTAGAATTTGACAGCTAAGTGAATATGTGCGACAGTATTTTGCTTGTTCGGGATTACGGTGCGGTCAGACTGCGCCTGCGGGAGCGGATGGACCGTCGAGGCCTCAACCGCAACCAGGTGGCAAAGCGCATTGGTGTCCGGTTTGAGGTGGTCGATAAATGGTATCAGGGCGAGGTTGAAAAGATGGATTTGGATATTCTCGCCCGCTTGTGCTTTGTCCTGGACTGTCAGCCGGGCGATCTGCTGGAATACCGGAAATAGATACAGAAAAGAGGCTCCGCCAATGAAGCGGGGCCTCTTTGCATAAGAAGCAGTTGTATATTATTTTGCTTGTATTTTGTGTACAGATGTGGTATACTAGACGCTGAGAAAGGAGTGGTCGCTATGGCGCAGATCAGTCTGCGGGTTGACGATGATGTGAAGCGCGGCGCGGAACGAACTTTGAATGAGATTGGTCTGAGTATGTCCACAGCTATCAATGTATTCCTGCGCAAGGTTGCCAGGGAGGGACGTATTCCGTTCGAGTTGTCTGTCGATCCGTTTTATTCGGAAAGCAATCTCCGCCATCTGGAAAACATCATGCGGGACGTAAAGGATGGAACGGCCCATTTTGCGGAGCACGACTTGATTGAGGCGGACTGATGCGGCTGCTGTGGGAAGATAGGGCCTGGGAGGATTATCTGTACTGGCAGACGCAGGACAAGAAGGTGCTGAACCAGGATGCGGCAAGGGAGGAGAACCACCGGTTCTCCTCCCTTGTATTTTACACCTTACACCTGCGCAGGCGGCTCCTCCTCGTTCCGCAGGAGCCACTCAAAGCTGGTTGGCCAGAGCTGGATGGAGCGGATCTGATCCCGGTGGGTGCCGTACATCAGCTCCGTGTAGCCCCCGTCCCGGTCCACACCGGCGGTGACGAACTGGCTGCTGAAGTTGAACAGGCACACCAGCTCCCGGTTCCCCTTCCGCCGGACCAGGGCCAGCACATGCCGGCTTCCGCTCTCCTCCACCCACACGTCCGCGTCCGCGTCGAAGCAGGGCTCCGCCGAGCGCAGCTCCTCCATGCGGCGCAGGCTCTGGAACTGCTTGCCCTGGCGGGTGCTTTTGCGGCCCCGGTGCTTGGCCAGCTCCCACTGGAAGTCCCCCCGGTGGATATACCGGCTGTCCTCCCGCTTCTCCGGGTCGTCGTGGTAGGTGTAGTCGTTGAGCTGTCCCACCTCGTCGCCGCTGTAAATGACCGGGATGCCGCTCTGGGAGAGCATCCAGGCGTGGAGGGTCAGATCGCAGGCTATGGCCTGCTCCAGCTTGAAGGGGTCCCGCTTATAGACGGCGGCCTCCACCCCGCACAGGGAGGCGGTGGTACCGCACAGCCGGGCGTCCCCCAGCCGGGGGTCGTCGTTGTAGAGCTCGCCCCGGGCGGAGCTGCCGGGCCATTTGCCGGTGAAGTAGTCGTTGAGGTACTTCTTGTGGGCCACCTGGTCCGTGCCGAAGTGCTGGTTCAGCCAGCCGTAGTCCAGCCCCCAGCCGATGTCGTCGTGGCAGCGCAGGTAGTTTAAAAACAGAAAGTCCTTGGGCAGGGAGCACACGATCTCCATCTGGTGCCGGAGCAGGGACGCGTCCCCGGTTGCCAGGGTGTGCCAGGTGGTAGCCATGGTGGTCACGTTGTAGAGCATGTGGCACTCCGGCTTCTCGGGGGTGCCGAAGTAGGGGGCCACCTTCACCGGCTCCATCACCACCTCCCCCAGCAGCAGCACGCTGGGGCAGACGATCTCGCAGACCATGCGCAGCATCCGGGCCAGGGTGTGGACCTGGGGCAGGTTGCGGCAGTCGGTGCCCAGCTGCTTCCATATGTAGGGGATGGCGTCCAGACGGATAACGTCGATGCCCCGGTTAGCCAGGTAGAGCATGTTCTCCGTCATGTCGTTGAAGACCACCGGGTTGGCGTAGTTCAGATCCCACTGGTAGGGATAGAAGCTGGTCATCACCACCTGCCGGCAGTCCTCCAGCCAGGTGAAGCTGCCCGGGGCGGTGGTGGGGAACACCTGGGGCACCGTCTTCTCAAACTCCCGGGGGATGTCCCAGCTGTCGTAAAAGAAGTACCGGTCCCTCCAGCCCGGCTCGCCGGCCCGGGCCCTTTTCGCCCACTCGTGGTCCTCGCTGGTGTGGTTCATCACGAAGTCCAGGCAGACGCTCATCCCCTCCGCCCGGCAGGCGTCGGCCAGCGCCTCCAGGTCCTCCATGGTTCCCAGCCCGCTCTGGACCTGCCGGAAGTCGCTGACGGCGTAGCCCCCGTCGCTGCGTCCCTTGGGGCTGGCTAACAGGGGCATCAGGTGGAGGTAGTTCACCCCGCAGGACTTGAGGTAGGGCAGCTTCCTCTTCACCCCCCGCAGATCCCCGGCGAAGGCTTTGACATACAGCATCATCCCCAGCAGCTCCCGGCGGCGGTACCAGTTGGGGTCCGCCTCCCGGACCGCGTCCTGGCGGCGCAGGTCCTCCTTCCGCTCCCCCCAGCACCGGCGGAGCATCTCCAGGAAGTAGCGGAAGGCGCCCTCGTCGTTGTGGTAGAGCTCGCGGTAGAGCCACTGGAGCTCGTCGTGGTGCCGGTTCAGGCGGCGTTCAAAATCTGTTAAGCTCTCCGGGACCGCCTTTTCCCGGCCGGCCTCTGTTTTGATGGTCGTTTTTGCCTTTTTCATGGCGCAAACACTCCTTTTGGCAGGTTCGCCTCCCCCGGGGGAGGCGCTTTCCCTTTTCCCAGACCATTGTACCAAACCCCGGGGCCTTTGTCCAGTGGGGCCTGCCGCCCACTTGACAATTCTGCCCTGCGATGGTACACTCAGCTTGTGCGATTGTTACAGATTGCACAAACTGGACGGCGGGCTCCGCAGGGGGTCCGCCGTGCCGGGCGAACACGAAAACGTGAGAAGCGAAAGAGGAGAGAGGAGGACAGACGGTGGAGAAGACAGATCCGCGCTACCGCCACTATGTGCAGATTCTGCGGGAGGAGCTGGTTCCCGCGATGGGCTGTACCGAGCCCATCGCCATCGCCTACGGCGCGGCCAAGGCCCGGGAGATCCTGGGGGTGCTGCCGGAGCGCGTGCTGGTGGAGGCCAGCGGGAACATTATCAAGAACGTCAAGAGCGTTGTGGTCCCCAACACCGGCGGGCTCAAGGGCATTGAGGCCGCCGCTGCCGCCGGCGTGGTGGCCGGGCAGGCGGGGAGGATTCTGGAGGTCATCGCCCAGGTTTCCGACGGGCAGAAGGAGGAGATCCGCGCCTATCTGGACCGGGGCGTTATCCGGGTGGCCCCGGCGGAGGGGGATGTGGTCTTTGACATCATCCTGACCCTGACGGCAGGGGAGGACAGCGTGCGCCTGCGCATCGCCGACTACCACACCAATATTGTGCTCATTGAGAAAAACGGCGAGGTGCTGCTCCGGTCCGGGACCGTGACGGCCTCCGGCAGCTCCGAGGGCCTCACCGACCGCAGCTGCCTGTCCGTGGAGGGCATTGTGGACTTTGTCAACACCATGGATGTGGACGACGTGCGGGAGATGGTGGAGCGGCAGATCAACTACAACTACGCCATCGCCCAGGACGGCATTACCAACGACTGGGGCGCCAACATCGGCAAGGTCCTTTTGGAGCACTACGGGAACGACATCAAGATCCGGGCCCGGGCCATGGCCGCGGCGGGCTCCGACGCCCGGATGAGCGGCTGTGAGAAGCCGGTGATCATCGTCTCCGGCAGCGGCAACCAGGGCATCACCGCCTCGGTGCCGGTCATTGAGTACGCCAAGGAGCTGAAGGCGGACCACGACACCATGGTCCGGGCCGTGACCCTCAGCGATCTGCTGACCATCCACATGAAGACCGGCATCGGTCGTTTGAGCGCCTACTGCGGGGCGGTCAGCGCCGGGTGCGGCGCGGGCGCCGCCATCTCCTGGCTCCAGGGCGGCGGCTTCCGGGAGGTGGCCCACACCCTGGTCAACGCCCTGGCCACCATCTCCGGCATGATCTGCGACGGGGCCAAGCCCTCCTGCGCGGCCAAGATCGCCGCCGCGGTGGACGCGGGCATCCTGGGCTACAATATGTTCCGCAGCAGCCAGCAGTTCCGGGGCGGCGAAGGCATCGTGGCAAAGGGGGTAGAGGAGACTATCGCCAACATTGGCCGTCTGGGCCGTCTGGGGATGCGGGAAACCGACAGGGAGATCATACGCATTATGACCGGCCAGCCCCCCAAGGCGTAAACATCCCGCGTATGCGGGGGCCCCGGCGCGCATATGCTGAAACAGAGCGTCCGGGAAAGCGTTGTTTTGTGTGTCAATACGGAAAGGAAGGATTTTTAGTATGGCAGCGGAAAAGAAAGGCATGAGCCTGCCCCTGAAACTGCTCATCGGCATCATCGTTGGCATCGCCGCCGGTCTGTTTCTGCCGGAGAAGGCCATGGTCATCGTGGTTACACTGAAGTACGTGCTCAACCAGCTCATTATGTTCTGCGTCCCCCTGATTGTCATCGGCTTTATCGCGCCCTCCATCACCAAGATGGGCTCCAACGCCACCCGGATGCTGATGGTGGCGATCATCGCCGCCTATGTCAGCACGGTGCTGGCCACCCTCATGTCCATGGCGGCCGGGTATATTCTGGTGCCCCACCTGCCCATCGTCAGCAGCATGGAAGGACTCAAGGAGCTGCCCGGCGTGGCGTTCCAGCTGGATATCCCCCAGATTATGCCCGTGATGAGCGCGCTGGTGTTCTCCGTGCTCATCGGCCTGGCCGCTGTGTGGACCAAAGCCAGGACCGTTGCCGCCCTGCTCCAGGAGTTCCAGAATATTGTCCTGAGCGTTGTGAAGAAGGTGGTCATCCCCGTTCTGCCCTTCTTCATCGCCCTGACCTTCTGCGGCCTGAGCTATGACGGCACCATCACCAAGCAGTTCCCCGCCTTCCTGCTGGCTATCGTCATCGTCATGGCGGGCCACTACGTCTGGATGGCCGTGCTGTACGGCTTCGCCGGGGTCTACTCCGGCCGGAGCGCCGTGGAGGTGGTGAAGCACTACGGCCCCGCCTACCTCACCGCCGTGGGCACCATGTCCTCCGCCGCCACCCTGGCCGTGGC
>JAIEIQ010000376.1 GCA_029065305.1 Oscillospiraceae bacterium | reverse complement strand
CCTCGCTCCGGTCCTTCAGAAGCCGGGGGGCCCCGGGCCGGCGTCCCCCTCCTCCTGGGGAACGGCGGTGCAGAGAATATTGGGCCGGGAGGTCCGGGCATTCTCCCGCCGCTTCTCCAGCAGGCTCCCCCCGCCTCGTCCCGGAGGAGCTTGTCCAGCCGCTCCCCCTCCAGCCGCTCCGCCCGCTGGCCCAGCATGGCCTCCGCCGCCCGGTTCACCAGCTGTACAACGCCCTGGCTGTCCGCGGCGACGATCCCCTCGTCCAGATCCCCCAGCACCTCGTTCTGGGTCAGGTAGGTGCGCACCAGCTCCTCGGGGCTGAAGCCGTGGAGCAGCCGCCGCAGAAACAGCGTCAGCCCTCCCGCCGCCGCCAGGGTGGCCAGGGCCAGCACAGCCGCCAGGCGCAGATAGGCCGTCACAATCTCCCGGCGCATGATCTGGATGCGGTCCATGGTGGCGCTGGCCATGACGAAGCCGGCCACCTGCCCATCCCCGTCAAAGACGGGGCAGAAGGCCCGGCGCTGGCGTCCCATGGTGCCCACTCCCTCGGAGAGGTACGCCTCCCCGGCCAGGGCCCGGCCCTGGTCGCCGCCCACGAACAGCTGCCCGATCCGCTCCGGCACCACGTGGTAGACCCGCACTGAGTCCGCCCGGGCGATGGTGAGCACATCCAGATCCGAGGTGATGTCCACCAGCGCGTCCAAATACTCCGCCAGCGCCGCCGGGCACCGGCCCTGCTCCAGGGCCTCCCGGACCATCCGGCTCCCCGCCAGGGAGGCGGCGGTGGCGGTCAGATCGCTCTCCATCTTCTCCGTCAGATTGGAGAGGGTCTGATTGAGGGTCAGCGAGAGGGTCACGCCCAGCAGGGCCAGCCACGCCAGACAGGTCCACACCAGCAGCCGCAGAAAGATCTGCCCCAGCCCACGCTGCTGCTTCCGCCGTCTCTCCACGCCGCGTCCCTCCCCTGGCTCCGGATTTCTTTCCGCTATTTTAACACGCCCCACCGCCGGTTGCAACCATCCCTTGACCCCTTTCCCGCCCCATTTGCCAGTCCGCCGCCGGGATGATTTGCTTTTTTTACTTTCAAAAGTCTTAGATTAGTTTCCAAAGCATGTTGGGATTGTCAAAAACAAGGTATAGTGAAAATGACAATGGAAGCTCAGGGGCAGATAGTTTTCCTTGTGCAAATCGTGCCGTGTTTCCTGTCGAATATGGTGTAAGGAGGAACTTTATTATGGATTATGCAAAGGAATCCCTGCGGCTCCACGAGGAGTGGAGGGGGAAGATCGAGGTCATCGCCACCGTGCCTGTGGAGAGCAGGGAGGACCTGTCCCTGGCCTACACCCCGGGCGTTGCCCAGCCCTGCCTGGAGATCCAGAAGGACGTGAGCAAGAGCTATGAGCTCACCCGCCGCCACAACCTGTGCGCCGTCATCACCGACGGCTCCGCTGTGCTGGGGCTGGGGGACATCGGCCCCGAGGCCGGCATGCCCGTCATGGAGGGCAAGTGCGTGCTCTTCAAGGCCTTCGGCGGGGTGGACGCCTTCCCTCTGTGCGTGAAGACCCAGGATGTGGACGAGTTCGTCAACGCCGTCTACCTCATGAGCGGCAGCTTCGGCGGCATCAACCTGGAGGACATCGCCGCCCCCCGGTGCTTTGAGATCGAGCGAAAGCTCAAGGAAAAGTGCGACATCCCCATCTTCCACGACGACCAGCACGGCACCGCTGTCATCACCCTGGCGGGGCTGACCAACGCGCTGAAGGTGGTGGGCAAGAAGAAAGAGGACGTGAAAATCGTCACCTCCGGTGCCGGCGCTGCGGCCATCTCCATCGTCCGGCTCCTGCTCTCCGCCGGGTTCAAGCACGTGACCATGTGCGACCGGAAGGGCGCGATCTACGCCGGCCGGGAGGGCCTGAACTGGATCAAGGAGGAGATGGCCCAGGTGACAAACCTGGAGAAAAAGGCCGGCTCCCTGGCCGACATGCTGGCGGGCGCCGACGTGTTCATCGGCGTCTCCGCGCCCGGCACCGTCACCACGGAGATGGTCAAGACCATGGCAAAGGACGCCGTGATCTTCGCCTGCGCCAACCCCACCCCGGAGATCTTCCCCGAGGACGCCAAGGCCGGCGGGGCGGCGGTGATTGCCACGGGCCGCAGCGACTTCCCCAACCAGATCAACAACGTGCTGGCCTTCCCCGGGATCTTCCGGGGGACCTTCGACGTCCGGGCCAGCGACATCAACGAGGAGATGAAGATGGCGGCGGCGGCGGCTCTGGCGGAGCTGATCTCCGACGAGGAGCTGAGCGCGGACTATATCATCCCCAAGGCCTTCGACAAGCGGGTGGGCCCCGCCGTAGCCAAGGCTGTCGCCAAGGCCGCGAAGGACTCCGGCGTCGCCCGGATCTGAGCCGATCCTGTGTGTGTTTCTGCCATCTGTCAACAAAAAGGAGGAAAACTGAATGAAAAACACCTACAAGCTCTTTAACATGCCCTGGTACTACTTCGCGATCTTCTCCGTTCTGGTTCTGCTGGCTACGATGGTGGGCGTGCTGCCCGCCGGCATGGCCGGGTGCTTCGCGTTCATGATCGTGTTCGGCACCATTCTCCAGGAGATCGGCGACAAGCTGCCCATCGTCCGCTCCTATCTGGGCGGCGGGGCCATTGTCATCATCTTCGGCATGGGCATCCTGCGGTATGTGAACTTCTTCGGCGTGTTCGACCTCTTCAACCCCGCCAATGCCGAGGGCGTGACCTACACCGCCACCCTGATGAAGAATATCGAGAGCTTCTTCAAGCCCACCGGCGCGTTCCTGGACTTCTACATCGCGGCCCTGATCACCGGCTCCATCCTGGGCATGAACCGGAAGCTTCTGATGAAGGCCGCAGCCCGCTACTTCCCCGCCATCTTCGGCGGCATCGTGGTGGCCTTCGGCCTGGCGGTGCTGGGCGGCGTGGTCACCGGCTTCGGCGCGGTGCGGGCCCTGCTGCTCATCGCTCTGCCCATCATGGGCGGCGGCATGGGCGCCGGTGCGGTGCCCCTGAGCAAGATTTTTGAGTCCACCGGCACCATGACGGCGGAGGAGGCCATCTCCATCATGAACCCCGCCGTAGCCATCGGCAACGCCACCTCCATCGTCCTGGCGGGCATTATCGTCAAGATCCTGGTGGACAGGAAGTGGAACGGCCAGGGCG
The DNA here is from genome assembly GCA_029065305.1 of Oscillospiraceae bacterium. Classification (GTDB taxonomy): domain Bacteria; phylum Bacillota; class Clostridia; order Oscillospirales; family Oscillospiraceae; genus Pelethomonas. The sequence continues at coordinate 6,572 of JAIEIQ010000376.1, read as the reverse complement.
CCCTCATGCGCAGCGGCGTGGCTGACGCCTCTGAGCTGGAGATCAGCCCCGAGATGCAGGCCAAGCGGGACAAGATCAGCGTCACCAACCTGGGCATCGGCCTCTTCACCTCCACCTCCTTCTTCGCCTGGGGCTTCATCGTGGCAAAGGCCTGGAGCGCCCTGGTCCCCGCTGTGAACATCCACGCCTACGCCTGGATGATCATCTCCGTGGCTGTCTGCAAGATCTTCAACATCATCCCCGAGCCCATTGAGATCGCCTGCTACCAGTGGTTCCAGTTCATCATGAAGAACCTGACCAGCGCCCTGATGGTGGGCATCGGCCTGTGCTATCTGAGCCTGGACGTGGTCATCTCCTCCTTCAGCCTGACCTACCTGCTGCTGTGCCTGCTCACCTGCGTGGGCGCGGTCATCGGCGCGGGCCTCATCGGCAGGCTGGTGGGCTTCTACCCTGTGGAGGCCGCTATCACCGCCGGCCTGTGCATGGCCAACATGGGCGGCACCGGCGATGTGGCGGTCCTCTCCGCCGCCGACCGGATGGAGCTGATGCCCTTCGCCCAGATCTCCTCCCGCCTGGGCGGCGCGATCATCCTGATTCTGGGCAGTCTGATGCTGTCCATCATGGGCGGGATGCTGTAAGCGCCCATGACGGCTTGTCTCAAGTGCGGCGGCGGAGAGGACTACCCCTTCCGGGTGCTGGAGGTCCACACCCTCCACGTCCGGGACCTGGATGGCGAGAAGCGGGTTCAGGCCCTGGGGGACTTCCGGGAATACGCCGTGTGCCGTGCCTGCGCGCAGGCGCGGCTGGACCGGGCTCTGCGCCCCGGGAGATACCTGGGGAGACGGCTGGCCCCCTTTCTGGCGGTGCTGGCCTTCGGGCTGGCGGTCACGGCAGTCTGCTGGACGGGTGAGCTTGCTCTGCGGCTACTGGGCGCGGCTGGAATCTTCTGCGGCGGTGCCGGGAGCGTATCTGTCCTGCGGGGAGCGGGCCGGGAGAAGCGGGCCTGCGCCGCCCTCCCCCGGGAGGAGGCCCTGCGCCGGGCGGCTTGGGAGTGCCTGCTGGAGACGGCCCCGAGGAAGGCCGGCGACAACGATTTGACCTACATACCGGTCAATCCGGAGACTTTAAAACTGAAAAACGGTGATCTGGGGATCGGCTACGACCTGCTGCCGGCGGTGGCTAAGCAGGCGTGGGATCGGCTCCACGGAGTGGAGCCGCCGGAGAAACCGTAGCATCGCGGGAAGCGGGAGCCGTCTGGCTCCCGCTTCCTGTGTTTTACGAATCCCGGCCATGGGGCTTGACAAATGGGGCCGGTTTTTATATAGTGCAGAATAGTATAGATTGCAGTTTTCGCAGCCGCCGCCCCCCACGGCGGACATTTTGGAAAAGTATGAGGAGGAGCAAGCAATGGCTGTCCGTATTCTCACCGACTCCGCGTCGGATTTTGACGGAGTGGTCGCCAGCAGGCGGCGGATTGAGGTGGTTCCCCTGCCGGTGCAGTTCGGCAGCGCCTCGTTTTTGGACGGAAAGACCCTGAGCCACGAGGTATTTTACAAGCTGCTCCAGGAGGGAAAGGAGAACCCCTCCACCTCCCAGCCCACGCCGGCGGCGTTCCTGCGGTACTTTGAGGAGGCCAAGGCGGCGGGGGATCAGGTGGTGGCAATCCTGCTGTCCGGGGCCCTCAGCGGCACCATCCAGAGCGCCCAGATCGCCAAGGAGATGTGCGAGTACGCCCCCATCCACATCGTGGATAGCCGGAGCGCTACGGCGGGGATGCAGATTCTGGTGAACTTCGCCTGTAAGCTGCGGGACAGCGGCCTGCCGGCGGAGGACATCGCGGGCGAAGTGGAGCGCCTGCGGGAGAAGGTGCGGATCTTCGCCGTTATTGACACGCTGGAGTACCTGCGCCGGGGCGGACGGCTCACCGGCTTCCAGGCGGGGCTGGGGACCGTGACCAAGCTCAAGCCGGTGGTGACAGTCCGGGACGGGTCCGTGGTCATTCTCCACAAGGCCTTCGGCATCTCTGCCGCAGTCAAGCAGATGCGCAGGCTCCTGACGGAGCACCCCATCGACGACGACTTCCCCTCCTACTTTTTGTACACGGACGACAGAAGCCGGGAGGAGCTTCTGCTGCCGCAGCTGAGGGAGGCCGGGCAGCTGCCCAGGCGGCTCCATTTTTGCAGCCTGGGGGCGGCTATGGGGACCCACATCGGGCCCGGCTCCCTGGGAATGGCCTATATTGAGCGGTAAAAAGCCCGGGGGCGTCCTGCCCCCGGGCCTCCGCTTTCCGGACGGGATTTACTCCGCCAGCGCCCGCCGCTCGCTCTCCGTCAAAAGACGCCACTTTCCCGGCGGGAGATCGCCCAGGCGCACCGGCCCCTCCCGCACCCGCTTCAGCCGCTCCACCCGCAGTCCGGCCAGGGCGCACATGCGCCGCACCTGGCGGTTGCGGCCCTGGTGGATGACAACCGCCAGGACCCAGCGGCTCCCGCTCCTCCGCAGGACCTGAACGCTGTCGGCGGGGGCGATGGGCGCGCCGTCCTCCAGGGCCGTGATGGCGGACAGCCGCTGAACGCAGCCCTCCAGGGCCCCGGTGACGGTGACGTGGTACTCCTTCTCCATCCTGTGGCTGGGGTGGGCCAGGCGCTGGGCGAAGCCGCCGTCGCTGGTGAGGAGCAGAAGCCCCTCCGAGTCCATATCCAGACGGCCCACCGGGTAGACCCGCCCCCCGCAGTCCCGGACCAGCTCCGCCGCCGTAGGGCGGCTTTTTTCGTCGGAGAGGGTGGTCACACAGCCCCGGGGCTTGTGGAGCATGAGGTAGATGTGCGCCTCCCGCCGGGGGATGGGCGCGCCGTCCACGGTGATCCGGTCCCGCTCCGGGTCGGCCTTGTCCCCCAGGGACGATGTCCTTCCGTTGACCGCCACCCGGCCGGCGGTTAAGTACGCCTCCGCCTGGCGGCGGGAGCAGACGCCCGCCGCAGAGAGGATTTTTTGGAGACGATCCATGGCGTGCCTCTCTTTCTCATCTCTCATAAAAAGGCGCAGGGGCATCGCCCCTGCTATCCGAAAAGCCGCTCAAATATGCTGTTCTCCTCCTGGAACTCCACCCGGGCCGAGGGCGCGGCGGCTGTAAGGGGCACCGAGGCCACCTCCTCGCCGTCCAGATAGGCTCTGGCCGTTCCGATCACCTGCCCCGGCACAACGGGGGCCGGCACGGACACCGGCGTCTCCGCCACCACGGTCAGCCGCTCGTCCCCCATCAGCGGGTAGCGCAGATCCCTGTCCGCCATCAGCGGCACCTGGGCGCTGCTGCCGCAGCGGACCTGGACCGAGGCCAGAATCCGTCCGGCGGGCGCGGCCGTCTCCATCCGGCACACGGAGAAACCGTAGTCCAGCAGGGAGATGTGGTCGTTCCAGTCGTCCCCGTCGCACAGGGTCACGCACACCAGCGTCATCCCGTCCCGCTCCGCCGCCGTCACCAGGGTGCGGCCCGCCGCCTTCGTATAGCCGGTCTTGACCCCCAGGCAGCCGTCGTACCGCTGGAGCAGCTTGTTGTGGTTGGCCAGATACCGCTCCCCGATGGTCACGGACACGGTGGACACAATCCGCCGGAACGCCTCGTTCTTCAGGGCGTAGGCCGTCAGCTTCGCCATATCCCCCGCGCTGGAGTAGTGGTCCTGGGCGTCCAGGCCGTTGGGGTTGGCGAAATGGCTGTGGGTCATCCCCAGCCGCGCCGCCGTCTCATTCATCAGCTCCACAAAGGACGCCGTGTCCCCCGATACGCAGTGGGCCGCGGCCAGGGCCGCGTCGTTGCCGCTGACCAGCATCAGCCCATAGAGCAGCTCCTCCAGCGTCAGCTGGTCCCCGGGCTTCAGGTACATGCTGGAGCCCTCCGCCATGTCCTCCGCCGTCACGGTGTAGCGCTTGTTCACATCCCCGTGCTCCAGGGCGACAACGGCGGTCATGATCTTTGTGATGCTGGCAATGAGCCGCTCCTCATCGGCGTTCTGGGCGTACAGCACCCGCCCGCTCTCCCCCTCCAGCAGCACGGCGGAGGCGGCGGAGGTGCTGACGGCTCCGGCCCCGCCGGTGAGAACCCCCGCCAGCAGGGCGGCGCACAGAGCGCGCCGGAAAAAGGATCTCAACACTGGCACACCTCCCGAACTCAGATGGCCCTAGTATCTCCTCTTCCCGGCAAAAGAACACTGGAAAACGATGCAAATCGAAAAAATTCCCCGTCAGATCTCCTCTTCGGCAATCGGGTCCTCCGGCTTCTCCTTCTTGAGAAGGCTGCTGACCCGGTCGATGACCTCGGGCACCATCTCCACCACCCGCTCCACCGGGCCCACGGCGGGCACCGCCACCGGCATCATCCGCACCACGCCGTCCTTTACAATCAGGAAGGCTACCGGGTCGATGCGCACGCCCGCGGCGACGCCCGCGCCCAGGCCGCCGTCCTGACCGGCGCTCTTGGCGGCAAACTCCCCGCCGCCCCCGCCGAAGCCCATGTTGACCCGGGAGATGGGGATCAGGGTCACGCCGTCCGGCGTGCGGATGGGCTCGCCCACGATGGTGTTGCTGTCCACCAGCTCCCGGACCTTGTCCATGCTCTCCTGCATCATCTCGCTGAGGGAATGCTTCTTCTCCATGTACCGTTCCGCTCCTTTCATCCGTCCGGGCCGCTACGCGGCGCCGGAGCCCTGCTTCTCCTCCGCTGCCCGCTTCGTCTCAGGCGGCGGGGCCAGCTTACGAAATCTCAAAAACCACTTCACCAGACTGCCTCCGGCGCAGACGGCGATGCGCGCCGCGTCCCAGCAGCGGATGGAGACGCCCACATCCGCGATGCAGTCCGGCCTCGTCCGCTGAAAGTCCAGGAAGAGGCGGATATCCTCCTCCCCAATCCGCACCGCCCGGCGCAGGACCGGCATTCCCGCCGCCAGCGCGGCCTGGGCCCTGCCGTAGAGCAGGGCTGTGCCCGCCGGGTCCCCGCCGGCGATGAGCAGATGGAGCTTCAGGGGCCGGACGCGGATGCTTCTCCGGGTTCGGCCCAGCGCCCGGCCCAGAATGGGCGGCAGCGTCTCCAGGGCGTATAAAATCTGCTCCGCGCTGATGGACAGCTTTCCCTTTTCGGGCTTATCCTCCGCGTTTTTTTGCTTTTTAGGCTTCCTGGGCTTTTTTTTCTTAGGGGACGCCTCCGAATCCTCCGTTTGGGGGGGCTTTGGCGGGTAGAGCTGAAGCTTCAGCGGCCCGTACCGCACCCACAGGCTGGCCTCCCCCTGATCATAGACCGCCCGGATCTGCGCCGTCATCGCCAGGAGGACCGCCAGCATCAGCAGCAGCGCCCCCAGAATCCCCAGAAGTATCTGACCGGCCAACGCTCTCCTCCTCCTCTCGCTCCGGCGGCTCCGCCGCCAGCCGCTCCTCCGTCATCCCCGGCAGCTCCGGCAGCTCCTCCAGGGAGCGCAGGTGGAAGCAGCGCAGGAAGTGGTCCGTGGTCCGGTAGAGCCGGGGCCGGCCCGGCACCTGGAGCCGTCCGCACTCCTCGATGAGCTTTCGGTCCAGCAGCAGCCCGATGGTGTAGGCGCTGTCCACCCCCCGGATCTGGTCCACCTGGGCCCGCGTGGCGGGCTGGTAGTAGGCGATGACGGACAGCACCTCCAGGGCCGGCTGGCTGAGCTTGGCGCTCTTGCGGATCTCAAAGGCCCTTCGGAGCATCGGCCCGTACTCCGGCGCGGAGCACAGCTGCCAGCTCTCCTCTATCTGGATGAGCCGGATGCCCCGGCGCTCGAAGGCGTAGTAGTCCCCCAGCCGCCGCAGAATCTCCTCCGCGCTCAGCCGGTCCAGTTCCAGGGCCAGGCAGATGCGGTCGATATGTACCGGCTCTCCGGCGGCGAACAGAAGCCCCTCCGCCGCCGCCTCCAGCTCCTTCAATTCCAATGTCATGGATTACCGCCTTTGCTTGAAAAATTTACAGGTGCAGGCCCTCCATGCTCTCGCCGGTGGCCGCGACGGCGCAGTCCTCCGCGCCGCCGGTCAGGCAGATGATCCGGGCCCTGCACAGCTCCAGCACCGCCAGAAAGGCGGCCACCACCTCGCTGCGGCTCCGGCTGCCCCTGAAGAGCAGGCGGAAGCTGGAGATCCCCGCCTTGATAAGCGAGAGGATGTCCGCCGCCTTGCTGGACACCGGGTAGGGCTCCTGGCGCACGATCTCCGAGAAGCTGCTCAGAGGCGGCGGGATCCGCCGCTCATTCCGGTCCGCGATGGCCCGGACGGCCTCCAGAAGGTCCTCCCGGTCGTGGTCGTACTCGAATATCTTATCCGGGGCCGGGCCCTCCGGGCCTCGGACCAGGATGTTCCGGCCAAACTCCCCCATGGGCTCCAGAAGCGCCGCCGCCGCCCTGACGCTGCCGTAGAGCTCGCTGCTGCGCCGGGCCTCCAGGGACTGGATGAGCAGGTCCATTTCGCTCTGGGCCTCCTCGTCCTCCAGGGACAGGAGCATCCGGGTCTTGATAAACATCAGCTGCGCCGCCATGGTCACAAACTCGCTGGCAATCTCCAGATCCAGCTGCTGC
>JAIEIQ010000375.1 GCA_029065305.1 Oscillospiraceae bacterium | reverse complement strand
ACCTGCGGCCGCTGCCGCAACTGCCACACCGGCAACATCCAGTGGTGCAAGGACACCAGGGGCGTGGGCGTGGACCGGGACGGCGCCTTTGCCGAGTACGTCTGCATCCCTGAGAGCAATGTCATCATCATCGACGAGAGCCTGCCGGAGGACGTGGTGGCCTTCTTTGACGCCTTCGGCAACGCCACCCACACCGCCCTCATGTGGAACCTGGTGGGAGAGGACGTGCTGATCACCGGCGCGGGCCCCATCGGCATCATCGCCGCCGGGGTGTGCAAATACGCGGGCGCGCGGCGGGTTGTCATCACCGATGTCAACGAGTACCGCCTGGAGCTGGCCCGGAAAATGGGCGTGGACGCGGCGGTGAACGTCCAGCAGGAGGACCTGAAGGAGGTCATGCACAAGCAGGGCCTGGTGGAGGGCTTCGACATCGGCCTGGAGATGAGCGGCAACGGCGCGGGACTCCAGCAGATGATCTCCGTTATGCGCAACGGCGGCAAGATCAGCCTCCTGGGCATCTCCAATAAGCCGGTACCCATGGATATGAATACCATCATCTGCAAGGGCCTGACCATGCAGGGCATCTATGGCCGGAAAATGGACAACTGGCACCAGATGAGCTACATGGTCCAGGGCGGTTTGGACCTGACCCCGGTGATCACCCACCGGTTCCACTACACCCAATTTGAGGAGGGCTTCGCCGCCATGAACAGCGGAAAGTCCGGGAAGGTAATTCTCGACTGGAGAAAGTAATCGGGATATAGAGCATGGAGTTTGACAACTACGACAGCCGTATCAGATACTATGAGCTCCTGCTGGAGCGGGAGCTCGACAATCTTCCGGCCTTCCCTCTGCCGGAGGGATACCGCTTTGTCTTTTTTCAGCCGGGAGATCGGGACGCCTGGATTGAGATCGAGAAATCGGCCAAGGAATTCACCACCTATGAGCAGGGGCTGGAGGCCTGGAACAAATACTACGGCGGACACGAGGACATTCTCCCCCAGCGGATGGTTTTCGTGGAAAACGCCGCCGGGGAGAAGATTGCCACCGCCACCGCCTACATTGATATCACGGGCCGGGATCAGTCCGGCAGCGGCTGGCTGCACTGGGTGGCGGTCCGCCGGGACTTCCAGGGCCGGGGGCTGTCCAAGCCGCTGATCGCCTACGTGCTGAACGTTATGCGGGGTCTGGGGTATTCCCACGGGAAGATTCCGACCCAGTCCACCTCCTGGGTGGCCTGCGGAGTCTATCTCGATCTGGGCTTCCGGCCCATCCCGAAAAACGCCGTCAACAGCCGGGACGGCTGGCGGATCGTGCGGACGCTGACCGGCCACCCGGTGCTGGCGGAATTTGATCCCGCTTCCCCAGAGGAACTACTGGCGGACCCGTCCGCCCAATGAGATGAAGGAGGAAAACACCATGAAACAGGCACTGGAAAAGTACCGCGGGGAGCTGGCCGCTATCAGGGAGGCCGGCACCTGGAAGGGCGAGCGGATCATCACCACCCCCCAGCAGTCCCGCATCGACACCACCGAGGCCCGGCAGGTGGTCAATATGTGCGCCAACAACTACCTGGGCCTCTCCGACCACCCGGAGCTCATCGCCGCCGCCAAGGCCAGCTATGACAAGTGGGGCTTCGGCCTCTCCTCCGTGCGCTTCATCTGCGGCACCCAGGGCGTCCACAAGGAGCTGGAGAAGAAGCTGTCGGAGTTTCTGGGCATGGACGACGCCATTCTCTACTCCTCCTGCTTTGACGCCAACGGGGGCCTCTTTGAGACTCTGCTGGGGCCCGAGGACGCGGTGATCTCCGACGAGCTCAACCACGCCTCCATCATCGACGGCGTCCGCCTGTGCAAGGCCAAGCGGTACCGCTACAAGAACAACAGCATGGAGGACCTCCGCGCCCAGCTGGAGGCCGCCCGGGACGCGGGCTGCAAGGTAAAGCTCATCGCCACCGACGGCGTGTTCTCCATGGACGGCTACATCGCCAACCTGAAGGGCATCTGCGATCTGGCCGACGAGTTTGACGCCCTGGTGATGGTGGATGACAGCCACGCTGTGGGCTTCATGGGCGATACCGGCCGGGGCACCCCGGAGTTCTGCGGCGTCCGGGACCGGGTGGACATCATCACCGGCACCTTCGGCAAGGCCCTGGGCGGGGCCTCCGGCGGCTACACCGCCGCCCGGCAGGAGATTGTGGACCTGCTGCGCCAGCGGAGCCGTCCCTATCTGTTCTCCAACACCGTGGCC
>JAIEIQ010000374.1 GCA_029065305.1 Oscillospiraceae bacterium | reverse complement strand
AGAAGGCCCACCACCTGGGCGCCAAGGTCGTGACCCTGTCCGGTCCCGACGGCTATATCTACGATCCCGAGGGCGTTTCCTCCTCCATGGAGAAGGTGGACTACCTGGTGACCATGCGCAACTCCGGCCGCAACAAGGTCAAGGATTACGCGGACAAGTTCGGCGTGGAGTTCCACCCCGGCGAGAAGCCCTGGGGCGTCAAGGCTGACGTCATCATGCCCTCCGCCATGCAGAACGACGTGCACATGGAGCACGCCAAGCAGATCGTGGCCAACGGCGTGAAGTACTACATTGAGGTGGCCAACATGCCCACCACCAATGACGCCCTGTTCTTCCTCATGGAGCAGAAGAACATGATCGTGGCCCCCTCTAAGGCCGTCAACGCCGGCGGCGTGGCCGTCAGCGCCCTGGAGATGAGCCAGAACAGCGAGCGCCTGGTCTGGTCCGCCGAGGAGGTGGATGAGAAGCTCAAGGGCATCATGAAGAACATCCACAAGGTGTCTGTGGAGGCCGCTGAGGAGTACGGTCTGGGCTACAATCTGGTGGCCGGGGCCAACATCGCGGGCTTCAAGAAGGTGGCCGAGGCCATGATGGAGCAGGGCATCTTCTAAGAAACACCCCACATTCGCGCAATAGCAGCCCGGCACGGCGGTCCGCCGCGCCGGGCTCTTTTGATAGAAATTTGTGAAAAAAAGAGAGGGAAAAAGGATGAACAAGCCGGTATTGGTTATCATGGCCGCTGGCATGGGCAGCCGCTACGGCGGGCTCAAACAGCTGGACCCGGTGGGGGGCCACGGACAGGTGATTCTGGACTACTCCATCTACGACGCCCGGCGGGCGGGATTTGAGACGGTGGTCTTTGTCATCAAGCCCGAGATTGAGGCGGATTTCCGCTCTCTTGTGGGGGAGCGCGTCGCCAAGGTGATGGACGTGAAGTACGTCTATCAGCTCAAGGAGGACCTGCCGGAGGGCTACACTGTCCCGGCGGAGCGGGTGAAGCCCTGGGGCACTGCCCAAGCGGCGCTGGCCGCCCGGAGCGTGGTGGACGGCCCCTTTGCCGTGGTCAACGCCGACGACTACTACGGCCCTGCGGCCTATCAGCTCATCTACGACTACCTCTGCGCCCATCCGGACGGGGATCTGTATGAGTATGCCATGGTGGGCTACCTGCTGAAGAACACGGTCAGCGAGAACGGCACCGTGGCCCGGGGCGTGTGCGAGGAGACCGGGGACCACTACCTGGAGCGGGTCACGGAGCGGACCAAGATCGAGAAGGGTCCCCCCCTGCGCTTCACCGAGGACGACGGGCAGACCTGGACGGAGCTGCCGGAGGACACCATTGTGTCCCTGAACATGTGGGGCTTCAACCGCAGCTTCCTGGACGAGGCGTGGAAGCGGTTCCCGGCCTTCCTGGACAAGGCTGCGGCGGAGAACCCGGCCAAGGCCGAGTACTTCCTCCCCTCGGTGGTGAGTCAGCTCCTGGAGGAGGGCCGGGCCCGGGTGAAGGTCCTGCGCAGCGAGGACAAGTGGTACGGCGTCACCTACCGGGAGGACAAGCCCATGGTGGAGGCCGCTATCCGCTCCATGACCGAGGCCGGCCTGTATCCGGACAGCCTCTGGGAGCGCGTGTAGGCGCTCTTTACAGCAAAAGAGGACGGTGTCTGCTGACGCCGTCCTCTCTTATTATCTGCCGCGGCTGTTTACTTCAGAGCCGCCTGGGTCGCCTCCCGACGGTACTGGTGGGTGTAGAGGCTGTAGTACTCCCCTTTGCGCGCCATCAGCTCCTCGTGGGTGCCGCTCTCCCGGATCTGTCCGTCGTGGATGACCAGGATCCGGTCGGCGGAGCGGATGGTGCTCAGCCGGTGGGCCACCACAAAGCTGGTGCGGCCCGCCAGGACCGTCTGAATGGCGTCCTGAATGAGGGCTTCCGTCTCCGTGTCGATGGAGCTGGTGGCCTCGTCCAGGACAAAGATCCTCGGGTCCGCCAGCAGCACCCGGGCCAGGCTCAGCAGCTGCTTCTGCCCTGTGGACAGCTTGCCGCCGCCCTCTCCCACCTGGGTGTCGTAGCCCTTGGGCAGCTGGAGGATAAACTCCTCCGCGTGGACCATCTGCGCGGCCCGGCGGATCTCCTCGTCCGTGGCCTCGGGCCGCGCGAAGCGCAGGTTCTCCGCCACCGTGCCCGAGAACAGGTGGGGGGACTGGAGCACATAGCCCAGGGAGGACTGGAGCCACAGCTGGCTGCGCTGGCGGTAGTCTGTGCCGTCGATGCGGACCTCCCCCTCGCTGGGCTCGTAGAACCGGCAGACCAGGTTGACAATGGTGGTCTTGCCCGCGCCGGTCTCCCCCACCAGGGCCACGTTCTCCCCCGGCTTCACCGTCAGGCTGAAGTTCCGCAGGACCTCCTCCCCGCTCTTGTAGCGGAAGGTCACGTCCTTGAACTCCACCTCTCCCCGGATGTCCGGCCAGTTCTCCCTTTTGCCCTGGAACAGGTCCCCGTAGCGGGCCGTCACCTCCGGGCTGTCGGTGACGTCGGACCGGGTGTCCAGCAGGTCGATGACCCGCTCGGCGCTGGCCTGGGCGGCCTGCATCTCCGCCAGAATCCGGGCCAGGGACTGGATGGGGTCGAAGAGCTGGGTGGTGTAGCTGATGAACGCCGCCAGGGTGCCCAGGTCGATGACCCCGGCGAAGGTCAGCAGTCCGCCCCGCCACAGGGCCAGGGCCGTGGCGATGGCCCCCAGGTTCACCACCAGGGGCATGAAGATGGCGCTGAGGGTCGCGGCCCGGATGGCGGCGGTGCGCAGCTCCCCGGTGACGGCCTCAAATTCCGTCTGGGCGGCCTCCTCCCGGGCCAGGGTCTTATTGGTTACAGCCCCCATGACCCCCTCGTTGAAGGCGCCGGTGATGCGGCTGTTGGCCTTGCGGACGATCCGCTGCTGGCGGAGAATCCGCCGCTGGAAGTAGACGCACAGCACCGCCAGCACCGGCGTGATAGCCAGCACCAGCAGGCCCAGCTGGACGTTCATCACCAGCAGCACCACGATAACCCCCACAGCGAAGGTCAGCGCCCACATCACGTCCACCACGCTCCAGGCGATCATCTCGCTGAGCCGGGCCACGTCGCTGCCCATCCGGGCCATGAGCCAGCCCACGCTGGTGGTGTCGTAGTAGCTGAAGGACAGCTGCTGCAAATGGGTGAAGGCCTCCTGCCGGATGTCAAAGCTCATGTCCATCTCCAGCCGCCCGGCTCCCCGGACGAAGAGGAACACGCAGAAGCCCTGGGCCACCACCAGCAGCACGTAGACCGCGCCGAACAGACCCAGCCCCTGGGTGGTTTCCCCCATAATAAAGTGGTTGATGGCGTACCGGGAGAGCAGCGGGTAGGCCAGATCGACCCCCGACAC
>JAIEIQ010000373.1 GCA_029065305.1 Oscillospiraceae bacterium | reverse complement strand
CCATTGTCTCCGGCGTGGCGGAGGGCTGCGTCCAGGCGGGCTGCGCCCTCACCGGCGGCGAGACCGCCGAGCACCCCGACCTCATGGCCCCCCAGGACTACGATCTGGCCGGCTTCGCCGTGGGCATCGTGGACCGAGAGCGGATGCTCGACAAGAGCATGGTCCGCCCCGGCGACGTGGTACTCTCCCTGGGCTCCAGCGGCCTCCACTCCAACGGCTTCTCCCTGGTGCGGAAGGTGCTGGACGTGGAGCGCGCGGATCTGAACGAGTGGAGCGAGGAGCTGGGCGGCACCCTGGGCGGGGACCTGCTCCAACCCACCAGAATCTATGTCAAGCCAGTGCTGGCCGCCATCGAGGCTGCGGACATCCACGGCATCAGCCACATCACCGGAGGAGGCTTCTATGAGAACATCCCCCGCTGCCTGCCGGAGGGCTTGACGGCGAAAATCGAGAAGGACGCCCTCTGGATCGACCCCATTTTCCGGATGATCCAGCGCCTGGGGAACATCCCGGAACGGGATATGTTCAACACCTTCAACATGGGCACCGGCATGGTGCTTGTGACGGCAAAGGAGGACGCGGACAAGGCCATTGCCGCGCTGAACAGCAAGGGCCAGGGGGCCAAGGTCATCGGCGAGATTGTCCCCGGGGACGAGCGGGTGGTCCTATGCTGACCGCCCGGATCGCGGTTCTGGCCTCCGGCGGCGGCACCAACCTCCAGGCCCTCATCGACAGCCAGGGAGGGGTCCTGACCAGCGGGAGCATTTCCCTGGTCATCGCCGACAGGCCGGGGCTCCAGGCCGAGGTCCGCGCCCGGACCGCAGGCGTCCCCGCCGTGGTGATTCCCCGGCGGGAGGACGGGTTCGAGGCGGGGGTTCTCCGCACGATGGAGGAGCACCGGATCGACCTGCTCATTCTGGCTGTGTTTTTGGGGATTTTGTCTCAAGATTTCATCAAGACATTTCCCGGCCCCATTCTCAACATCCACCCCTCCCTGATCCCCGCCTTCTGCGGGAAGGGGTTCTACGGCCTCCGGGTCCACCAGGCGGCGCTGGAGCGCGGCGTGAAGCTCACCGGGGCCACGGTCCACCTTGTCAATGAGATCCCAGACGGGGGACAGATCCTCCTGCAAAAGGCGGTGGAGGTCCGCCCCGGCGACACGGCGGAGCGCCTCCAGAGCCGGGTGCTGCGGGAGGCGGAATGGAAGCTGCTGCCCCAGGCGGCGGAATTGATCAGCGCGCGGCTCGCGCGGGAAAAGGAGAAGACGCTATGAAACAGGATCTGTGCGCCCTTCTGCGCCAGAACAGCTACCCGGGCCGGGGCATCCTCCTGGGCCGGGACGCCGGCGGCGAGAACGCCGTGATCGCCTACTTCATCATGGGCCGCAGTGAGAACAGCCGCAACCGGGTCTTTGAGGAGACCGCCGACGGCATCCGCACCAGGGCCTACGACGAGAGCAAAATGACGGACCCCAGCCTCATCATCTACCGCCCGGTTCGGCAGCTGGAGCGGGTGACGATTGTCACCAACGGCGACCAGACCGACACGATCTACAGCGCCCTGGACGCCGGCGGCACCTTTGAGGATGCCCTTCTGACCCGGACCTTCGAGCCCGACGAGCCCAACTACACCCCCCGCATCTCCGGGCTGCTGATCCCCTACGACAAGAACGGGAGCAGGGAGGTGCTGGTCCAGCTCTCCATCCTCAAGAGCCTGGAGGGGGACCCGTCCTGCTGCTGCCGCCAGTTCTACAACTACAGCGCCATTCCGGCGGGGGAGGGCCGGTTCATCAGCACCTACCGGGGGGATGGAAGCCCCCTGCCCTCCTTCTCCGGGGACCCCTTCCGGGTGGAGATCACCGCCGCCAGCGCCGGGGATCTGGCCATGGATCTGTGGACCAGCCTCAACGCCGAGAACCGGGTGTCCCTCTTTGTGCGCTACATCCCCCTGGCGGAGGGCGAGGCCAGAACCGTCATCATCAACAAGCACGCCGAGAGGAGGTAGGCTATGGAACGAAACCGGGACGGCTACGTCTCCCCCCTGTCTACCCGCTACGCCAGCCGGGAGATGCAGTACCTCTTCTCCGAGAACCACAAGTTCCGCACCTGGCGGAAGCTGTGGATCGCCCTGGCCAAGGCGGAGCACGCGCTGGGCCTGCCGGTGACGCGGGAGCAGATCGCCCAGCTGGAGGCCCACGCGGAGGACGTGAACTACGACGTGGCGGAGGCCCGTGAGAAGCAGGTCCGCCACGATGTCATGAGCCACGTCTACGCCTACGGCCGGCAGTGCCCGGAGGCCGAGGCCATCATCCACCTGGGGGCCACCAGCTGCTACGTGGGGGACAACACCGATATTCTGATTCTGCGGGACGCGTCGAAGCTGGTCCTGCGCAAGTGCGCCCAGGTGCTCCGCAACCTCTCTGCCTTCGCCCGGGAGTACAAGGACCTGCCCTGCCTGGCCTACACCCACCTCCAGCCCGCCCAGCTGACCACCGTGGGCAAGCGGGCCACGCTGTGGATGAATGAGCTCAAGATGGACATGGAGAACCTGGAGTTCCAGCTCCAGTCCCTGCGCCTGCGGGGGGCCAAGGGCACCACCGGTACCCAGGCCAGCTTTATGGAGCTCTTCGAGGGAGACGAGGGGAAGGTCAAGGAGCTGGAGCGGCTGGTGGCGGAGCAGATGGGCTTTGAGAAATGCGTGGCGGTGTCCGGCCAGACCTACTCCCGGAAAACCGACGCCTATGTCCTCGCCGCCCTGTCCGGCGTGGCCCAGTCCGCCTGCAAGTTCGCCAATGACCTGCGGATTCTCCAGTCCTTTGAGGAGCTGGAGGAGCCCTTTGAGAAGAATCAGATCGGCTCCTCCGCCATGCCCTACAAGCGCAACCCCATGCGCTCGGAGCGCATCTGCGCCCTGGCCCGGTATGTCATCCAGGACGCGGTGAATCCGGCCATGACCGCCGCCACCCAGTGGTTTGAGCGGACCCTGGACGACAGCGCCAACAAGCGGATCGCCGTCAGCGAGGCGTTTCTGGCGGTGGACGCCATTCTGGAGATCTATATCAACGTCACCGCCGGATTGGTGGTCTACGACCGGGTGGTCCGGCGGCGGGTGATGGAGAAGCTGCCCTTTATGGCCACGGAGAACATCATGATGGAGGCCGTCAAGCGGGGCGGAAACCGGCAGGCGCTCCACGAGGCCCTGCGGGAGCACTCCCACGCCGCCGCCAGAAGGGTGAAGCTGGAGGGCGGACAGAATGACCTGATTGACCGCATCCTGGCGGACCCGGCATTCCCCCTCCGCCGGGAGGAGATCGAGGCCCAGATGGCCCCGGAGAAATACGTGGGCCGGGCCCCCGGCCAGGTGGAGGAATTTTTGGCGGAGGAGATTGCCCCCCTGCTGGAGAAATACCCCGATGAATCGCTCCAGGCGGAGCTGAACGTATAGAAAGGATCGATCCATGAACGAATTAGAACTGAAATACGGCTGCAACCCCAACCAGAAGCCCTCCCGGATCTTCATGCGGGACGGGGGCGATCTGCCCCTGGAGGTCTTAAACGGCAAGCCGGGCTATATCAACTTCCTGGACGCCCTGAACGCCTGGCAGCTGGTGAAGGAGCTGAGGGAGGCTGCGGGCCTCCCTGCGGCCACCTCCTTCAAGCACGTCTCCCCCACTTCCGCCGCCGTGGGCCTGCCCCTGAACAAGGCCCTCAAGCAGGCCTGCTTTGTGGACGACGTGCCTGAACTGGATCAGAGCCCCCTGGCCTGCGCCTACGCCCGGGCCCGGGGCACCGACCGCCTGTGCTCCTTCGGGGACTGGGCGGCGCTGAGCGACGTGTGCGACGTTACCACCGCCCGGCTCATCGCCCGGGAGGTCTCCGACGGGGTCATCGCCCCCGGCTACGAACCGGAGGCCCTGGAGATCCTGAAGGCCAAGCGGAAAGGCAATTATAACATCGTGCAAATCAACCCCGCCTACGTCCCCGCCCCCCAGGAGACCAAGGACGTGTTCGGCGTCACCTTCCAGCAGGGCCGCAACGAGTTCAAGGTGGGCGCCGGCCTGCTGGAGAACATCGTGACCAGCAACCGGGAGCTGCCCGAGAGCGCCAAGCGGGATCTGGTGGTGGCCCTCATCACCCTCAAATACACCCAGTCCAACTCCGTGTGCTACGCGGTGGACGGACAGGCCATCGGCGTGGGGGCCGGCCAGCAGAGCCGCATCCACTGCACCCGTCTGGCGGGGACCAAGGCGGACACCTGGCACCTGCGCCAGCACCCGAAGGTCCTCTCCCTGCCCTTCCTGCCCAGCATCGGCCGGCCGGAGCGGGACAACGTCATCGACAGCTATATCAACGGCAACGAGGAGGACGTGTGCGCCGACAAGGTCTGGCAGAAATATTTCGCCAGCCAGCCCTCCCGGCTCCACCCCTCCGAGGTCCGCGCCTGGCTGGACAACCTCAAGGAGGTGGCCCTGGCCAGCGACGCGTTCTTCCCCTTCGCCGACAACATCGAGCGGGCCCGCCGCTCCGGCGTGCGCTATATCGCCCAGCCCGGCGGCTCCATCCGGGACGATCTGGTCGTCGCGGCCTGCGACGGCTACGATATGGTCATGGCCGTTGCGGGGGGGAGATGGTTGGACCACTAATATTTT
>JAIEIQ010000372.1 GCA_029065305.1 Oscillospiraceae bacterium | reverse complement strand
ATCTTCTCCACCTTCACCAGCCGGTGGACCAACTCTGGGGTGGGGATGCGATAGTCCTCCACGGACACGATCCGTCCCCCCAGGAGCTTTACGGCCCGTTTGGCCTGCTCAATCTCCTCCTCGGTATGGCTGGATTTCATTGCCACGAACACACCACCCACCTTCACCAGCGGCAGGCACAGCTCGCACAGCACCGGGAGTGCCGCCACCGCCCGGCTTACTGCTCCGTCGAAGCTCTCGCGCTTTTCCACGGCGAACTCCTCCGCCCGGGCCTGGACGCACTTCACATTCTGAATTCCCAGCGCCCCGGCGGCCTCCTCCAGGAATGCGATCCGCTTTCCCAGGCTGTCCAGCAGGGTCACCTCTATGGACGGCGCGGCGATAGCCAGGGGCATCCCCGGAAACCCGGCCCCGGTGCCCACATCCACCACTGTTTTCCCCAGCCCTCCGCTTTTCAGCAGGTACAGGCTGTCCAGCAGGTGCAGCCGCGCCACATCCTCCGGCTCCGTGATAGCCGTCAGATTCATCACCTTATTTTTCTCCAGCAGCAGCTGGGAGAAGGCCGTCAGCCCCGGCACACACGCTGCGTCTACTCCCAGCTCCGCCAGTCCCTGTTCCAGGATCTCTCTCACGGCTTCTCCTTCAGCAGATCCCGGATCTCCGTCAGCAGCTTCTCCTCATTGGAGGGCTCCGGCGGCGCCGGGGGAGGGGCGGCTTCCTTTTCCTTTTTCCGGGAGAGCTTATTGAGGGCCTTTACCATACAGAAGACCACAAAGGCCATCACAATAAAATTCAAAACCGCGTTGAGAAAGCTTCCCAGCATCAGCTGTCCTCCCCCCGGCAGGGAGAACTGCAGCGACTCCACAAGCGCGGTGTTATCCCCGGCGATCATGCCCAGAATGGGGTTGATAATATCGTTGATCAGGGAGTTTGTGATAGCGCTGAAGGCTCCGCCGATGATGACGCCCACAGCCAAGTCCATCACATTCCCCCGCATAGCGAAGGCTTTAAACTCCTCTAAAAACTTCTTCATTCGTTCTCTTCCCATCTATCTCCGACGGCCTTATACCTCGGTATTTTCCTCCGTCTGTTCCACGGCCTCCGGCTCGGCCATGTCCGGATCGTCCTCGTCCGCTCCTCCGCCGTACTCCACAACCACGCCCTGGGTAAAGATCTCCGGCTCGCCCTTCTCCTTCTCGAAGGGGGAGATAAAGCCGATGTTCACGGTTGTCCTGTCCTTTTCCTCTCCGTTGGGCATGCGGACGGCCTTCCACAGCAGGGCCTGGATTTTCTGTTCACCGGTTTCCTCATCCTTGGTGTACCGGTAGGGGACCACCCCGGCGATCAGCGCGGCGGTGCCCAGCATTTTCAGCAGCCTTGTCATACATTTTCTCCTTTCCGTCGGTTGAAGGGACGCGGACGGCACTTCTATGTCCCGCCCCGTCCGGCGGGTTTGGTCCAAGCTCTGTTACTCCTTCGGCAGAATCACCGTTTTCCCGCCCATATAGGGCTGGAGCGCCTTGGGAATCCGCACACTGCCGTCCGCCTGCAAATTATTCTCCAGCAGAGCGATCAGCATCCGGGGCGGAGCCGCCACAGTGTTGTTCAGCGTGTGGGGCAGATAGGTTTTCCCGTCGCCCCCCTTGACCCGCAGCTTCAGCCGCCGGGCCTGGGCGTCGCCCATATTGGAGCAGGAGCACACCTCAAAATACTTCTTCTGCCGGGGGCTCCATGCCTCGATATCGCAGCTCTTGACCTTCAAATCCGCCAGATCGCCGGAGCAGCACTCCAACTGCCGCACAGGGATATCCATGCTCCTGAACAGCTCCACGCTGAACCGCCACATCTTTTCATACCAGTCCATGGACTCCTCGGGTCTGCACACCACCACCATCTCCTGCTTTTCAAACTGGTGGATTCGGTACACGCCCCGCTCCTCGATGCCGTGGGCACCCTTCTCCTTCCGGAAGCAGGGGGAGTAGGAGGTCAATGTCTGGGGCAGGTCCTTCTCCTGGAGAATCTGGTCAATATACCGTCCAATGACCGAGTGCTCGCTTGTCCCAATCAGGTATAGGTCCTCGCCCTCGATTTTATACATCATCGCGTCCATTTCCGCGAAAGACATCACGCCCGTCACCACATTGGAGCGGATCATGAAGGGGGGAATGCAGTAGGTAAAGCCCTTATCGATCATAAAATCCCGGGCATAGGCCAGCACCGCCTCATGGAGCCGGGCGATATCCCCCAGCAGGTAGTAGAACCCGTTTCCAGCCACCCGTCCTGCGGCGTCCAGGTCAATCCCCCCGAACCGCTCCATAATCTCCGTGTGGTAGGGCACCTCAAAATCCGGGACCGCCGGCTCGCCGAACCGCTCCACCTCCACATTGCAGGAATCGTCCGGTCCAATGGGCACGGAGGCGTCGATAATGTTGGGGATCACCATCATAATCTCCCGGATCTTCTCCTCCAGCTCCCCCTCCTTTTTCTCCAGCTCCGCCAGCCGGTCGGCGTTGGCCTTGACCTGGGCCTTGACCTTCTCCGCCTCCTCCAGCTTGTAGGGGTCCTTCTTCGCCTGGCCCATCAGCATCCCCACCTGCTTGCTGAGGGTGTTCCGCTGGGAGCGGAGCTCGCTGGCCTCGGTAATCGCGGCCCGGTTTTCGCTGTCCAGCGCCAGCACCTGATCCACCAGAGGGAGCTTCTCCTCCTGGAACTTCTTTTTAATGTTCTCTTTAACTGCCTCCGGATTCTCCCGGATAAACCTGATATCTAGCATACGTCTCTCCTTATCGAGTGTTTCACGTGAAACACATCCCTACTGTAATCTCTCCAGCGCCTCCAACAGATCGTTCAGATCGTCCACGCCGTAATATTCAATCTCGACCTTGCCCTTTTTCTTCCCGCGGGAGATATGGCAGGCCCGGCCCAGCCGTGCGGAGAGGGAGCGCTCCGCCTCCGCCACGTAGTCCACTTCCGTCTCCGCCTTTTTCGCAGGCTCCGGCTTCTCCTCATTCTGGGCTCTGGCCTGCAATTTTTTCACCAGCTGCTCCGTCTGCCGGACGCTGAGGCCGGAGTCGATAATGGTTTTCACCGCCTCCACCCGCAGGGGAGGGGAGAGGGGCAGCACCGCTCTGGCGTGACCGGCGGAGATCCGCCCGTCCTCCACCAGATTCCGAATGGAGACGTGCAAATCCAGCAGGCGCATCGCGTTTGCCACAGCGCTGCGGGATTTGCCCACCCGCTGGGCGGCCTGCTCCTGGGTGAGGCCGTACTCCTCGACCAAAACCCGAAAGCCCTCGGCCTCCTCAATGGGGTTCAAATCCTCCCGCTGGAGGTTTTCGATCATGGCCAGCTCCATGGCCTTCCGGTCGTCGGCCTCAATGATGATCGCCGGGATTTCCTC
>JAIEIQ010000371.1 GCA_029065305.1 Oscillospiraceae bacterium | reverse complement strand
GCAGTGCAACCAGCGGGGCAATCTGAGCTTTACCTCCATCAACCTCCCCCGGATCGCCATCAAGGCCAAGGGGGATCTGGACGTGTTCTTCGAGGAGCTGGACCGGAAGATGGATCTGTGCGTGGACCAGCTGCTGGAGCGGTTTGAGATCCAGGCCCGGAAGCGGGTGTACAACTACCCATTCCTCATGGGCCAGGGGGTCTGGCTGGACAGTGAGAAGCTGGGCTGGACCGACGAGGTCCGGGAGGTTCTGAAGCACGGCACCCTGTCCGTGGGCTTCATCGGCCTGGCGGAGGCCCTGGTGGCCCTGACCGGGGAGCACCACGGCCAGAGCGAGCGGAGCCAGCGGCTGGGCCTGGAGATCATCGCCCGGATGCGGGCCCGGATGGACGAGGAGAGCGAGAAGCGGAAGCTGAACTTCTCCCTGCTGGCTACGCCGGCGGAGGGCCTGTCCGGCCGGTTCATCCGGATGGACAAGGAGCGGTTTGGGAGTATCCCCGGCGTTACTGACCGGGATTATTATACAAACAGTTTTCATGTTCCGGTGTACTACCCTGTCAGCGCCTTTGAGAAGATCAAGCTGGAGGCCCCCTACCACGCCCTGACCAACGCCGGGCATATCAGCTATATTGAGATGGATGGCGACCCGATGAAGAACCTGGACGCCTTTGAGAAGGTGGTCCGGTGCATGAAGGAGGCCGGCATCGGCTACGGCTCTGTGAACCACCCAGTGGACAGGGACCCCTGCTGCGGCTACACGGGGATCATCGACGACGAGTGCCCCGGCTGCGGACGCCATGAGGGCGACGGACGGGTGGGCTTCGAGCGCATCCGCCGGATCACCGGGTATCTGGTGGGCACCATGGACCGCTGGAACGACGCCAAAACGGCGGAGGAGTCCGAGCGGGTCAAGCACGGTATTTAACTGAGCAGAGCGGAGGTCCGGCATAGGACCTCCGCCTTTTTACAAAGGAGTTTTCAATGGAGCTGAAAGAAATTCGCGCCGTTTATACAGAAAATACAATCCGCGTATATCAGGCCTATTCGCCGCTGATTGCGAAGGAGGCGGTTGAAAGGGGCCGCTTCGGTCCACATTTCAGTCTGAACCGTATGACCTGGATCAAGCCGTCCTTTTTGTGGATGATGTACCGCTGCGGCTGGGCCCTGAAGCCGGGCCAGGAGCATGTCCTGGCGATTGACCTCCGCCGGGACGCTTTTGACAGCATTGTGAGACAGGCTGTCCCGTCCTCTTACCGCCCGGAGCTGGGCGTCTCCAGGGAGGAGTGGAAGAGGGCAGTAATCCAATCGGATCTCCGCTGCCAGTGGGACCCGGAGCGGGATATTCATGGCAATCCTCTGCCTTACCGCTCCATCCAACTGGGACTGCGGGGGGAAGCGGTCCGCAGCTATGTCAACGACTGGATCGTGGAGCTTCGTGATATCACAGACTATGTGGAAGGGCTGAGAATTCAAAAAGAGTCCGGTATTTCCATTGACAACCTGCTGCCGCCAGAAAAGCCCTATCCCATAGCGGAGGAGGGGACACTATGAAAATTTTCGGCTTGGTGCAGGACTCCATCGTGGACGGCCCCGGCTTCCGGTTCACCTGCTTTGTCCAGGGCTGTCCCCACCACTGCCCGGGGTGCCACAACCCGGAGAGCCATGACCCCCAGGGCGGAAAGGAAATGACCGTGGAAGAGGTGGAGGCGGAGCTGCTGAAAAATCCCCTCACCGACGGCCTGACCCTCTCGGGGGGCGAGCCCTTCGCCCAGGCGGAGGACTGCCTCGCCCTGGCCAGAGCCGCCCATGAGCACGGCCTGAACGTGTGGAGCTACTCCGGCTGGACCTTCGAGCACCTCCGGGACGCGGGGACCGAGGCCCAGAGGGCCCTGCTGGCGGAGCTGGATGTGCTGGTGGACGGCCCCTTCCTGCTGGCGGAGCGGACCCTCTCCCTCCCCTGGCGGGGGAGCCGGAACCAGCGGGTCATCGACGTGCCCGCCTCCCTGGCCGCCGGAACAGTGATCGTCCTTCCGGGCGGGGAGAGCCGTTAAGCGGACCGTTAAGAGAAACCGCCGGATCGTTAAAGCCCCATTAAGAGGGCCCCTCCCCATCTTGCGCTCCCCTCCCGGAGACGGTAAACTTGTCTCAGCAATTTTGGGAGGTACACTGCAATGCAAGTTTCACCGCTGTTCGTCTGTCTCATGGGGATGGGAGTTACCTTTATCGGGCTGACCTGCCTCATCTTCCTCACCCTTCTGCTGGGCAAGCTGGCCAAGGGGGGCGCGGCTCCCGCCGCAGCGGCCCCGGCCGTAGCGCCTGTGCCGGCCGCCAGCGCCATTCCCAACCGGCAGGAGCTTATCGCCGCCGTGTCCGTGGCCCTGGCGGAGGAGTTGGGAACCGACGTGTCCGGTATCCGCATTTTGTCCTTTAAAAAGATATCCTAACAAAGCGGCGCGGGGCCCGGAAGGGGCTCCGCGCTGTTTTTCTACTGCCGCCGTTAAGATTTTAACGCCAGCTTAACGATTATTTATGGTATACTTGATACACGAATTCCAGCGGAGAGGGGGGAGCGCCATGCGCTGGCGGGACTGGGCGGTGACGGCGGGGCTGCTGCTGCTGGGCTACGGGGTGTGCAGCGCGCTGCTGCCCTTCGACCAGAGCGGCGGGTTTGCCGCCATGATCTTTGTGCTGATGGTGGTGCTCATCGCCCGGCTGACGGAGGGCTACGCCTGCGGGGTGGCGGCGTCCTTCGTGGGGGTGATCTGCGTCAACTACGTGTTCACCTACCCCTACTGGCAGCTGGATTTCACCATCTCCGGCTACCCGCTGACCTTTTTATCCATGCTCTCCGTGTCCCTCATCGTCAGCGCCCTCACCAGCCAGATCAAGCACCAGGAGCAGCTGCGGGCGGAGACGGACCGTGAGGCCATGCGGGCCAACCTCCTGCGGGCGGTGAGCCACGATCTGCGCACCCCCCTGACCAGCATTGTGGGCTCCGCCTCCGCCATTCTGGAGAACGACGCCCTGCTCACCCCCCAGCAGAAAACCGCCCTTCTGCGCAGCGTCCGGGACGAGGCCCAGTGGCTCATCCGCATGGTGGAAAACCTGCTGTCCATCACCCGCATGGGGGACGGGGACGCCCACATCCACAAGGAGCTGGAGGCGGCGGAGGAGGTCTTGGCCAGCGTAGCCGCGAAATTCCAGAAGCGCTTCGGCGGCGTCCGGCTGGTGCTCACCGCCCCCCAGGAGCCCCTCTTCGTCCCCATGGACGCCATTCTCGTTGAACAGGTGCTGCTCAACCTCCTGGAAAACGCGGCCTACCACGGGAAGAGCACCTGCATCCGCCTGTCGGCGGAGCGGCGGGAGGGGGACGCGGTGTTCACCATCCGGGACAACGGCTGCGGCATCGCCCCGGAGCTGCTGCCGAACCTCTTTTCCCCCAGCCGCCAGGGCCAGACCCACACCTCCGACGGCCGCAGGAACATGGGCATCGGCCTGTCGGTGTGCAGCTCCATCGTCCGGGCCCACGGCGGAGCCTTGGCCGCTGCCAATGCCCGGGAGGGCGGCGCCGTCTTTTACTTCACCCTGCCCACGGATCAACCGTCAACGGAGGAACCCGCCCTATGAAAATCAAGGATAAAATCCTCATCGTGGAGGATGAGGCCAATATCAGCGGCTTTATCGCCGCCATTCTCGCCGCCAACGGCTACGACACCATGACCGCCGGCACCGGCAGCGAGGCGATCTCCATGATCACCTCCCACTGCCCGGATCTGATCCTGCTGGACCTGGGCCTGCCGGATATGGACGGAGGCGGCATCCTGCAATTTGTCCGGGAGTGGTCCACCTGCCCCATCATCGTTGTCTCCGCCCGGAACCACGAGCGGGACAAGGTGGAGGCCCTGGACGCCGGGGCGGACGACTATATCGTCAAGCCCTTCGGCACCTCGGAGCTGCTGGCCCGCATCCGCACCGCCATCCGCCACACCCGCACCCACCTGCCCAACGGGGAGATCGCCCAGTCCGGGCAGTTCCGGGCCCGGGGGCTGGCCATCGACTACGACAAGCACCAGGTCCTGGTGGACGGGGTGAACGTCCATCTGACCCAGAACGAATACAAGCTGGTCTCCCTGCTGGGGAAGTACGCCGGCCGGGTGCTGACCTACGACTTCATCATCCGCCAGCTCTGGGGGCCCAAGGCCAAGAACGACAATCAGATTCTCCGGGTCAACATGGCCAACATCCGCCGGAAGATCGAGAAAAACCCCGCCCAGCCGGAGTATATCTTCACCGAAATCGGCGTGGGGTACCGGATGATTGACCCGGATTGACCCTAAGCCCCATGCTCCGCCTCCCGTTCCGCACGGCCCCGGCCGGTGAAAAACCAGTTGTCACGCAGAGAAATTTGTGGTAAAGTGGATCTTATCTCAAGAAACGAGGCAGAGAACATGGAAAATTACCCCTTCCGCACGGCCCCCATTGGCGGATTTAATCGTGATGACGTGGCAGCATATATTAAGAAGACCCGGGACGAGGCCGACGCCCGTGCCGCTCATCTGGAGGAGCAGGTCCGTTCGCTCCAGGAGAGCGGCGAGGCCAGCCGCCGGGCCTTGGAGGACACCGGGGCGGAGCGGGACGAGCTGGCCCGCCGCCTGGAGGAGGCGGAGCTCCGCTGCGGGCACGCCCAGAACAACTGGGACGCCCAGCGGCAGGCGACGGAGGCCATCCGGGCCGATGTGTCCGCCCGGGACGCCGCCGTCCGGGATCTGTCGGCGGAGAAGGAGCGCCTGACCCGCCGGGTGCTGGAGCTGGAGGAGCAGATCTCCTCCTTCCGCCGGGACAAGGAGCGGGTCGCCCAGCTGGAGCTGGAGGCCCGGCAGCGGGCGGCGGACACCGTGGAGGAGGCCCAGCAGCAGGCCGCGGAGATAGAGGCCCAAGCTGAGGCGCGGGCCCGCGCTCTGGAGGTCCAGACAAAAAACCACACCGACGCGATGCTCCGGGAGATGGAGGAGCGGCTGACGGCGATTGTGGAGCAATATGGCGGGCTCTTCTCCTCCTTCGAGTCCATCTCCGCCCACGTCTCCTCCGAGCTGCGGAAGATGGATGTCAGCGTCTCCCAGCTGCCCCTGAGCTTCAACCACCTGCGGGAGGGGCTTCAGGCGGTGCTGGAGAAGGCGAACTC
>JAIEIQ010000370.1 GCA_029065305.1 Oscillospiraceae bacterium | reverse complement strand
ATCCGTCTAAGAGACAGAGATTGGCCTTCCCACCCGCCACGCGGCGGAGCTCTACCCCCCGCGCTATATCGCCAAGCATCTGGAGTGCGGTGCGGTGGTGGGCGCGGCTCCAGCGGAGAATGTCCGGCGGGAGCGGCCCGCGCCCGGGGACGTGGTGATCCTCCTGGGAGGCCGGACGGGCCGGGACGGCATCGGAGGGGCCACCGGGTCCTCCAAGAGCCACAACCTGCAATCCCTGAGCACCATGGCCTCCGAGGTCCAGAAGGGCAACGCCCCCGAGGAGCGGAAGCTCCAGCGGCTGTTTAGGAACCCCGCCGTGACCAGGATGATCAAGCGGTGCAACGACTTCGGCGCGGGCGGTGTCAGCGTGGCTATCGGGGAGCTGGCGGATGGGCTGGAGATCGATTTGGATGCGGTGCGCAAGAAGTACGACGGTTTGGACGGCACAGAGCTGGCGATCTCCGAGAGCCAGGAGCGCATGGCCGTGGTGGTGGCCCCGGAGGATGAACAGAAATTTATCTTTTTGGCTGAAACCGAGAATCTGGAGGCGTACCGGGCCGCTGTGGTGACGGAGAGCCCCCGGATGGTGATGAAGTGGCGTGGGGAGACCATCGCGGACTTGAGCCGGGCTTTTCTGGACACCAACGGCGCGGTAAAGCACGCGGACGTCTTTGTTCCGGCCCATCCGCGCTTTTCTGCGGAGCCGGCCTATGGCCTGGACCTGCGGGAAATGGCGTCCAATTTGAAGTGCGCCTCCCGGCGCGGCTTAGTAGAGCGCTTCGACAGCACCATCGGCGCGGGGAGTGTGACCATGCCCTTCGGCGGGAAAACCCAGCGGACCCCGGCCCAGTCTATGACCGCGCTCCTCCCCGTCCAGCCCGGACAGGAAACGGAGCAGGCCAGCGTCATGGCCTATGCCTGCGACCCGGAGGCGCTGAGCGCAAACCCCTACTGGGGGGCTTATCACGTGGTGACAGCCTCCATCGCCAAGCTGGTGGCCTCCGGCGCGGACTACAGAAAAGTCTACCTCACCTTGCAGGAGTTTTTTGAGAAGCTGCGGAGTGAGCCGGAGCGCTGGGGCAAGCCCTTCCAGGCGCTGCTGGGGGCGCTGGACGCACAGCTGGATTTCGGCGCGGCGGCGATTGGCGGCAAGGACTCCATGTCCGGGTCCTTCCTGGAGCTGGACGTGCCGCCCACGGTGATCTCCTTCGCCATCGCGCCCATCAAGGCGGATGAGGTTATCACGCCGGAATTTAAAGAGGCGGGACATGCTGTGTATCTCTTCTATGGCGGTGATACCGCAGAGGAGCAGAAAACCGCTTGGGAGGAATTTGAGGTTTTCCATAAAAACGGCGAAGTAAGGGCCGCTTGGGCTGTGGATCACAGTCTGGAAGAGGCCGTTATGAAAATGTCCTTTGGCAATCAAATCGGCTTTACTCTGACAGGAGGAGGAAAGCTCTGGTCCAAACCGCTTCCCGGTGCAATCGTGGCAGAGCTGACCGTAGACCCTGGAAATGAGTGGCATTGGTTCAAAATCGGTGAAACAACTGCCGGGCCGGTGATTACCCTTGATGACGATTCCGTTCCCGTCGACGAGCTGCTGGCACTCAACGAGAGCATCCTGGAGGACGTATACCCCACCCGCACCACTGAAACCGGCGCGGTGGAGCCCGTCACCTGGACCGGGAAAGCCCCGGCGATTATGCCTCATGGCATCGCCCGGCCCAGGGTGGCGATCCCCGTTTTCCCGGGCACTAACTGCGAGTATGATTCCACCCGGGCCTGCCTCCGGGCGGGGATGACGGTGGAGACGGATGTGATCCGCAACCTGACCTCTGACACTCTGGCCCAGTCCGCCCTGGGGCTGGAGCACGCCATCAAAAACGCCCAGATCGTGTTCCTGCCCGGCGGCTTCTCCGGCGGCGACGAGCCCGACGGGTCTGCGAAATTCATCGTCTCCTTCCTCCGCAATCCCCGGCTGACAGACGCTATCCACGATCTCCTGCAAAACCGGGATGGGCTGATGCTGGGCATCTGCAACGGCTTCCAGGCCCTGGTGAAGCTGGGGCTGATCCCCTTCGGGGAGATCCGGGACACGGACGCGGACTGCCCCACCCTGACCTACAACACCATCGGGCGGCACCAGTCGTCCATTGTGCGCACCCGGGTGTGCTCCAGCCTGTCCCCCTGGCTGATGGAGACGGAGCCCGGCGGGATTTACAGCGTGCCTGTCTCCCACGGCGAGGGGCGGTTTGTGGCCCCGGAGGCGGTGCTGAAGCGGCTGGCGGAAAACGGTCAGATTGCCACCCAGTATGTGGATTTGGACGGCCTGCCCTCCATGGACACGGCCTTCAACCCCAACGGCTCCCTGTGGGCCATCGAGGGCGTCACCTCCCCCGACGGGAGAGTGCTGGGGAAGATGGGCCACAGCGAGCGAACCGGACCGAAGCTCTATCGCAATGTGCCCGGAAGCTATGACATGGGACTGTTCCGGTCGGCGATGAGGTATTTTATGTAAATTGAGGGGGCCCTCTCACGCCATATCGAATTGGGCAATGCGCACAATTTTAAGGCAAAAAATTGGTTATTCTGACGTTTTTCGCCAGGGTGCTTGACAACCCGCTTGAATTTGGTATACTTGATATAATTCAGAATAAGTTTCTGAACCAATGTTTTCATCGTAAGTGCTGATGAACAGCTGTGTTCATGTAGCCGGATGCTCATAGTCTGCGGGACAGTATGAGGGAAAGACTGCGGTGCCGTTCTCCTGCCGGCAGGGGAGTGGCTTTTGTTGTCATTTCTTGCGTCTCTGTTCCGCAGAGACGCAATTTTATTGTTAAAAATTGGTGATAATGGGGTAAAAGAAATGACAAAATTAATAATTCCCGCAAAGTCCTTCCACCGTTTTGATGCCCCCCAGGCCCAGGAGCGGTCGGGTGAGCACCCGGTCAAGTATCGTTTTTACGCGCCTGTGGACAGCATCCCGGAGGTCCTTTTAGACTGGATGTACACAAATCCAAGAGATCAAAATCTGAATACGGAGACCGCGAAAATCATCTACGAATCGCTTTTGAGCGAGGGGGTGCCCTGCTTTTATCTGTGGAACCGCGGCATCCTGATTTCCGCTGAAAAGGTTGTTTTTGACAATCGAAGCGGGCTTGTCACACTGTATCTGGACGATCCCCTGATCCACGGGAATATTGACGGCGGCCACACGCTGCGGATCATTTTGGACTGTAAGAAAAAGGTAAAAGACGGCCTGGTCCCCCGGATGCCCGACCAGTATGTGGAGCTGGAGGTCATCACCGGGCTGACATCTCCCGAGGGGCTGGCCGAGGCGCGCAATACCAGCGTGGCGGTGGATCTCAAGAGCATGGAGGAGCTGCGCCGCAGCTTCGATGTGCTGAAGGGGATTTTGGCGGGCTGTGTGTTTGAGAATGGACAGCGGCTTCTGGATCATGTTGAGTTCCGGCAGAATCAGATGCGGGCGGCGAAGGACCGGGACAGCGGCGCGGCGCAGATGCCCTCTAACTGGGTGGATGTACGGGAAATTATTTCCATTCTGAATATGTTCAATCAGGTGCTGTACCCCAACAAGGACCTGAAAGGGGTTCAGCCGATCCAGTCCTTCAGCGGGAAAGAGGTCGGGCTGAAGAAGTTCCTCCAGGCCGGGCTGGACCAGAGTGCGTCGGATGAGGAGTGCCGTGAGGCGAGGGAGGATCTGCTGCGGAAAATGGCGCCCATTATCCCGGATATCTTCCTGCTCTGGGACCACATTGAGTGCAATTTCACGGACGCGACCCGCCAGCTCAACAAGCGCTACGGCTCCCGCCGCTACGCGAAGGGCCGCAATCCCAGCGCGCTGCTCTCCAATCAGCCGCTGGAGTATGTGATTCCCAAGGGGATCATGTATCCCGTGGTAGGCTCCTTCCGGGCGCTCGTGCGGGTGGATGAAGAGGGGATGTACTACTGGGCGGTCCCCCCCATCCTCGCCTGGAAGAGCATGAAGGCGGCGCTGGCGTCGTTTGTGATGGATACCTCGGAGGAGCTGGCGAACAACCCCGCGAGCATTGGACGCTCCTCCAACCTCTGGTCCAACCTGTTCAGCAATATGTACGTATATGCCCTGCAGGCGGAAGCAGAGAACCGTTCTTGATGCGAGGAGGCAGAATATGACGATTGTCGAGGCAATTAGAACCGTGCTCCAGGATGTCCCGGAGGGGCTGACCGCGAAGGAGATCTATCAGTCTATCGTAAAAAACGAGCTGTATGAGTTCGGGGCCAAGGACCCCATCGGCGTTGTGAACGGGCAGATCCGGCGGCGCTGCGTCGGCCTGGACTTCCCCACGGCCTATCCGATCAAAGTGTTCCGAATTTCGGGACAGCAGGGGAAAAAGAACAGATTCGCCCTGTATCTTGACAAGACCGGCCCGGCTGAGAACAAGTCCGCCGCAGGCAAAAAGAGCTCCGACGATCTTCTGCCCGAGGAAAAAATCAGCACGGCCGTATCGGAGCACCTTGCCGCCATCCGGCAGCAGCTTCTGGACTCGATTTTGGAGCTGGATCCCAGCTTTTTTGAGAGCCTGGTGGTGACTCTTCTGGTGAAAATGGGCTACGGGCCTGACGAGCAGAGCGGCGCCGTCACCAAGGCGTCCCACGACAGCGGAATCGACGGGATTATCCGGGAGGACCGATTGGGCCTCGGCCTGATCTATCTGCAGGCCAAGCGGTACGCCCCCCAAAACAAGGTGGGCAGAAGAGCCATCCAGGAATTTGTGGGGGCGATGGAGCACGTAAGCAAGGGGATATTTATCACCACCTCCAGCTTTACGCCCGAGGCGCTCTCCTACGCTGAAAAACAGCAGCAAAAGAGCATCAAATTGATTGACGGGCAGCTTTTGTCTGATCTTTTGGTCAAATATGAGGTCGGCGTGAATGTCGCCCAGACGGTGTCTGTTTACCGGATTGACTCCGATTATTTTAATACGGGAAGCTGATATCCGGCGGGGTACGGTATGCGGGCGAAAGCGCGAAAATATCCCTCCGATTGAATCAAAGGAGAAACGAAATGAATGAACATAAGAAAGTCATATATGTTTTTACTGTCTGCATAATAGGCGCTATAGTAATTTGCTGCATACCTTATTTATTTCGTCTATTTTTAAGCTGATGAATAAGAAATAAAAATCCGGCTCCCGGGGCGGCGGTGGCGCCGGCTCCGCTCCGGGATTTTTGTTTGTGTTTGGGAGGTCTTTTATGAGACGGATTTCTGCCTTTTTGCTGTGCCTGCTCCTGCTGGCGGGAATACTGCCGGCGGCTCTGGCCGTTCCGGTGGGCGCGGACTACGACGTGCTGGTCACGCCGGAGGACAACATCGGCCTGAACATGCGGGAGGGCCCCAGCTCCGCCTACGGCAAGGTCCGGGAGAACCCCATCCCCATGTACACCCTCCTCCACATTACCCAGGTGGACGTGGACGAGAAGGGCCGGGAGTGGGGCTATACCAGCTATACCGAGAACGGCGTCACCGACACCGGCTGGGTCTTTCTGCCCCAGACCACCCGGACGGAGGCGTCCGGCGGCGGGGGGACGGATTCCTTCTCCGACGGTACCACTGTGGGGCTCCCCGACGGGGAGGCCGCAGCGGCTCTGGACCCGGCGCAGGCGGCGGCGTATCTGTCCGTTCTGGAGGAGCTGGGCACAGCCTGCGGCTTCTGCCCGGCCAGCAATGACCCCTATTTCTCCAACCCGGAGGAAAAATCCGGTCTGGCCTTCGCCCGGCTGCTGGATTTCGACGGGGACGGGAGCATGGAGCTGTACCTCTACTACATCCTCTCCCGGGAGGCCCCTGACGACGAGGGCTATGACCGGCTGGAGGAGGAGATCTGGACCTGGAACGGGGCCACGGCCAACCGGGTCCACAGTGAGGAGTTTTACGCCAGCTGGGGGAACTCCTACGGCGCCTACCGCTATCTCCTCCCGGAGAACGGGAGGATTCTCCTGGGCAGCGACAATTTTTATGTCCGCCAGGACACGGGGGGCACGAGCATGACCCTGCTCCAGCTCCGGGGCGGGCAGGTGGCGGAGTACCGCTCCGCCTGGGACTGGTGGGGCAGCAACACCGTGGAGAGGGACTATTCCGCTGTCCTGGACGGCCAGGAGCTGAACCCCATTGACCCGGTTCTCAGGACGGACAACGATTTTATTGACATCGTGGACCGGCGGGTCAAGGAGCTCTACGACACCTACTCCTCCAGCAAGGGGGAAACTCTCATTGAGAGCGAGGGCCTGTACTGGAAGAGCAGCGATGTGGACTCCCTGATGGCCCTGCTGGCGGACCGCGCCATGGCGGACAGCCGGGGCCCGGACGCTCTGGCCGGGGTCCCCTACTACGGCGACAGAAGCGTCTGCCGGATGGACGGGAAAATGGCGGCGGCCTACGGCCGGGCCCTGGGCGCTCAGCCAAAGGAGGGCGAGTGGGGGGCGCGGCTCCACGCCGCCCTGGTGGATGTCTCCGGGGACGGATACCCTCTGCTGCTGACGGCCTACCGCTACCCGGAGGCCCGCTGGGGCCTGGGCAACTGCGGCGGGGCCCAGATCTGGGAGGTCCGGGACGGGGAGGCCGTCCCCTACAACTTCGCCGGGGACAGCGGGAGCTTTGACGACACAGCCGGAACCTTCAGCCTGATCACGGTCCGGGGCACCGGCGTCCTGCGGGCCAACTCCAACGGCGGCGGGGCGGTGAATCCGCTCCAGGGGGACCTGCTCTACCGGGCCTCCGGTGGGCGCTTGAAGCTGGTGTCCACCCTGGTGGAGAACACGGAGGACGGGACATACACCCTGGACGGCCGGGCGGTGGACAGCCGGGAGGCCGCCTGGGAGCGGCTGGGCGTGGAGGGGGAGGAGACGGCCCTGACCCTCAGCGGCAGCGACTATTTCCTGGAGGCGGATACTGTCAGCGCCGCCACAGCCGCCGCGGCCCTGGAGGCCTACGCCTCCGCCGCCCCGGAGGTGCCCGAGGAGGAGATCCGCCCCGACGAGCCGGAGGAGAACGAGGAGGAAGAGCGGGAGAGCCGCCGGGACCGGGATGAGGAGGACGAGGAAGAGGAGGACGGGGAGAGCCGTCCCGCCGGAGACGGGGGCCTGTCCACCGCTGTGGTGGCGGCGATTGCCGGAGGCGGCGGAGCCGTCGTGGCCGGAGGCGCGGTGTGGCTTCTCTCCAGGAAAAAGGCGGGAAAACCGTGAAAATTTATTGCCTTTCCTGAGAAGCCGTGCTATACTGTACAGGAAATACACAATTTCATCACAGGAAGCGGACGGTGCCGCCGGACAAAAGCCCGGCGGAGAATAGGGAAGCAGGTGGGACGCCTGCGCGATTCCGTCACTGTATGCGGCTGTCCACGCGCCGCGAGCCAGGAGACCTGCCGTCCGCTTGGTACGGGGCGCTTGCGCCCGAAATCACGGAGTCTTGATTTGTATCGTCCGCCCCTTCAAGGGGCGTGTCGCGTCGCGGTCATCCTTCCGGTGGCTGCGGCGTTTCTATTATGAGGAGGAACAGCTGATGAAACACAGAAACTGGATTGCCCTGCTGGCGGCGCTGGCCCTGACGGCCTCCCTGCTGGCCGGATGCGGCGGACCGAAGGATCCCGTCCAGCAGCCCCCGGCCCCCGGC
>JAIEIQ010000037.1 GCA_029065305.1 Oscillospiraceae bacterium | reverse complement strand
TCCACGATGCGCCCCTTGTAGATGACGCCGATGCGGTCGGAGATGAAGCGCACCACCGACAGGTCGTGGGCGATGAAGAGATAGGTGATCCCCTTCTCCTCCTGGAACTTCTTCATCAGGTTGAGCACCTGGGCCCGGATGGACACGTCCAGCGCGGAGATGGGCTCGTCGGCCACTACTAGCTCCGGCTCCATGACCATGGCCCGGGCAATGCCGATGCGCTGGCGCTGTCCGCCGGAGAACTCGTGGGGGTAGCGGGTCAGGTGCTCCGGCAGCAGGCCCACCTGCTCAATCATGTGCTCCACCTTTTTCACCCGGTCCGCCTCGTTCTCAAAGAGGTGGTAGTTGTAGAGCCCCTCGGAGATGATATAGTCCACGGTGGCCCGCTCGTTGAGGGACGCCGCCGGGTCCTGGAACACCATCTGGATATTCCGGATAACCTCCCGGTCCAGGGCGTGGGGGATCTTCCCGGAGATGCGCACGCCCTTGTAGTCGATCTCCCCTCTGGCTAGGGGGTTCACCCGGATGACGGCCCGGCCCACGGTGGTCTTGCCGGAGCCGGACTCCCCCACCAGGGAGAAGGTCTCCCCCTTGTAGATGTCGAAGGAGGCGTCCTGAACGGCCCGGACCGCGTCCTCCCCCTTGCCGAAGGTGATGTCCACATTCTTCAGTGAGAGAAGGATCTCCCTGCCGTTCTCGCCGATGGGACCGTGCTCCGGCAGCCGGCCGGCTCGGTTTTCAGTCGCTTGCGTTGCAGCCACGATTCTATCCTCCCTCTCATATATGGAACGCCTTGATCAGCTTCTCATGGATATCCCGGATGCCCTCGGGCTTCTCAATCGCGGGGGCGTGGGGGTCCAGCAGCCAGGTCTTGGCGAAGTGGGTCTCCGACACCTGGAACATGGGGGGCTCCGCCAGGGTGTCGATCTTCATGCAGTAGGGGTTCCGGGGGGCGAAGGCGTCGCCCACAATACTGTTGTACAGGGAGGGCGGTGTGCCGGTGATGGAGTAGAGCTTTTCATTTTTCTGGGCCAGCTGGGGCAGGGAGGAGAGCAGGGCCCAGGTGTAGGGATGGCGGGGGTCGTAAAAGACCTCCTCCACAGTGCCCAGCTCCACGATCTGTCCCGCATACAGCACGGCCACCCGGTCCGCCACATTGGCCACCACCCCCAGATCGTGGGTGATGAAAACAATGGTGTAGTTGAACTCCTTCTGGAGATCCTTGATGAGCTGCAGAATCTGGGCCTGGATGGTCACGTCCAGAGCCGTGGTGGGCTCGTCGCAGATCAGGATCTTCGGCTGGCAGGAAAGGGCAATTGCGATGCAAATCCTCTGGCGCATACCGCCGGAGTACTGGAAGGGGTAGTCGTCAAACCGGGCCTCCGCCTTGGGGATGCCCACCTTCCGCATCAGCTCCAGGGCCCGCCGCCGTGCCTCCGCCTCGGAGCAGTCCTGGTGCTTGAGGATGATGGAGGTGATCTGCTTGCCGATGGTGATAATGGGGTTGAGGCTGGTCATGGGGTCCTGGAACACGGTGGCAATCCGCCGGCCCCGGATCTGGCACCAGTCCTTGGGGTACTTCACCCTGGCCAGGTTCAGCACGCAGGTGCCGTGGAGCTGATCCGCCGTCTCGTCCAGGTACTTGACCCGGAAGGTCACGTCGTCAAAGACGGCGCTGCGCTGCTCCTCGTCGTCCAGATCCACCCCCAGCCGCATGGCCTCCCGCACCGCCGCCAGGAGGCGGTTGAGGTACTGCACCCGCTGGTGGAGGCCGTAGCGGCCCACGGAGAGATAGATCTCCTTGGCCAGAATCTCGTTGCGTGCGGCGGCGGCGGGGGAAATCTCCCCCTTGATCTCCCGATCATACTGGGCCTGGAGGGCGTCGCGGCGCTCCTTGTACTGCTTCTGAAAGCCCGCGTCGGCGGCGAGGGAGGCCTCTTTGGCCTTGACCGCCTCCGCCTGCTTCTTCTCCAGGGCCTTCATCTCCTCGTCCAGCTGGGCAATCAGCCCGGACACCTGGCGGATCTGCTCCTTCTCCTTGGACGGGTCCAGGGTCTGCTTCCGGTTAAAGGCCTCGGTGCGGCGGTCCTTCAGCTCCTTCATCTCCGCCTGGGCCGCGGCCTGCTCCTCGCCGCTGAGGCCGGCGCGCTGCCGCTTCTCCGACTCCAGCTCCAGAATCTGCCGGTAGGTGGCGGCCCCCAGCTCCAGCCTGGCGTCCTCGTCCAGCCGGCGGCGGGCCTTGTGAATGAGCTTATGGGCCAGGGGGGTCAGCCTCACCCGCGTATCCGACAGCTCCGGATCGTCAAAGAGGATCTTTCCCTGGCTGATGAAGCCGTTGGAGTCCAGCATCCCCGCGAAGGTCTTGGTAAACACGCTCTTGCCAGAGCCGGACTCCCCCACGATGGCGATGGCCTCGTTCTCATAGATATCCAGGGAGATGCCCCGGATGGCGGTGAGCACCCGGCCGCGAACCCGGAATTTCACCTCTAAGTCCTTGACGGACAGCAATACCTTTTTCTCTTCTGCCATGGCGCTCCCCCCTTACATGTGTGTCCGCGGATCGGACGCGTCGCCCAGGTTCTGGCCCGCCACGTACAGCACCACGGAGATGACGCAGGCGATAGCCACCGGGCTCCAGAACTCGAAGCCCCAGCCCGGCGTCGCCATGGCGCTCTCCGCCTCGAAGATCAGGCGGCCCAGACTCATCTCGCTCATGCCCAGGCCGATATAGGCCAGAAAGACCTCCATGGAGATATAGAGCGGAATCTCCGCCGCCACGTAGGTGACAATCACGCTGGTCATAAAGGGCAGGATGTTCTTCATGGCGATCTTCACCGTGGAGGTGCCCAGGCATCTCGACGCCAGATTGTATTCCCGATCACGAATGATAACAACCTGTGTTCGGATAAAGTAGGCGATGGACAGCCAGCCGGTGATGGTCATGGCAAACACCAGCGTTCGGAAGCTGGGGCCCAGCAGCATGACCATCACGGCCACCAGCAGCACATAGGGCACGTTTGCCATCACGTTGTAGACCTCAATCATAAAGGCGTCCACCGTCTTGGAGAAGCCCCAGACAGCGCCCACAACCACGCCGAGGGTCATATTGATGAGCGCGCAGAGGAAGGCCAGGGTGATGGAGATCCGCGCACCGGTCCAGATGGCGTCGAAGGTGGACTGGCCGTTGGCGCCGGCCCCCAGAATCCACTTGAGCTCCCGTCCGAAGAGGTCCATAGCGGCGCCGGGGGTCAGGTGCTTGGCCTCCGCGTTCATCAGGTTGCCGAACCGGTCATACTCCGTCAGGGAGGGGTAGATATAGGCGAACAGAACCACCGCCACCAGCAGCCCCAGAATGACGATGTTCAGCTTCTTCCGGAAGAACACCCGGAACACGCTCTGCCAGTAGGAGTACCGGGGGGCGGTGATCTTCTCGGACTCCAGATCGCTGTGGTCCACGCGGGAGAAGAGCTCCTCCACGCTCAGGCCCAATTTCTTGTAATCATACTCCATAGCACTCACCTATCCTTTGTCGAGAACGAGATTCTGGGGTCAACCGTAGCCATCAGGATATCGCCCAGGATCAGGGACACCACGCTGAGCACAGCGTAGAAGAGGGTCACGCCCACGATGACGCCGTTGTCATACTTGTTGATGGCCTCCGTAAGCAGGTTGCCCGCGCCGGGGACCACGTAGACGCGCTCGGTGATGATCGCGCCGGTGAGGGCGGCCAGAATACTGCCCGGGATGCCGTGGACAATGGGAATGGCCGCGTTTTTCAGGATATGCTTGGAGAAGATCTCCCCCTCCGACAGGCCGTTGGACCGGGCGAACTTCACATAGTCGGAGTTCATCTGGTCAATCATATACCGGCGCAGCCATTTCATCAGGCTGGCGATGGAGGGCAGGGCCAGAGAGACGACAGGCAGCAGGTACATGAGCTTGTTGGCGGACTCCATGTCGATGAGGGTGGGCAGGCCGAAAACCCTTCCGCCGATGGCCTTGACCATAAAAATATAGGCCAGGGAGGGCACCGCGCTGATAAAGACAATATAGATGGTGCCCAGCTTGTCGAGGAGCTTATCCTTCCGCAGGGCCATGAGAATCCCCATGGGCATCGCGATCAGGTAGGCCAGGAGAATCGCCAGAATCCCCAGCGTAAAGGAGTAGCCCATCTTGGACATATTGTTCTTTACCGTGTCCACGCCGGTGTAGTCGTCGATAAACCGGTCGGCGTAGACGGCGTTGTTGGTCCGGGAGTTGGGCTGGTAGGTGGCGCTGTGCAGATCGTCGGCGCTGTTCTCCTGGAGGCCCGAGGGGAAGGTCATGGGCCGCAGGACATAGGAGCCCTGGCTTCTGGTCATGGTCCTGAACACGTCGATGCCGTTGGCCACCGTGTAGGAGGTGCCCAGGCGAATGG
>JAIEIQ010000369.1 GCA_029065305.1 Oscillospiraceae bacterium | reverse complement strand
CTACCGTTACCTACAATAACGCGTTTGGCTATCAGGAGACTGACACCACCCTGGGCTACGACAGCTTCAAGCTGGAGGCCATTGAGGGCGTCGTGGTTGCCAACGAGTTTGCCAACCTGTACGATACTCAGGTCCTGGCCGAGGGCAAGACCAACCTGGAGCTGGCTAAGGACGATGTCCGCAGCCTGAACATCACCTCCCAGGTTACCGACATCGGCGAGTCCCGTTACGCCTATGTCTCCGGCTCCACTGTCTACGCTCTGGAGAACACCGGAAACAACGTCGTCTTTGAGCCCGAGCAGGGCAAGAAGACCGACATCAGCACGGACCGCAAGTTCAGCGATGCTTCCGGCCTGAGCAAGACCGATGACACCGAGTTCTATCTGAACTTCGGCCGCGAGGGTAAGTTCTCCTGCGACTACCGCCTGGAGTTCTCCGTCACCTTCAAGCACGCGGACGCCGAGGAGGCTTTCGACGATTTCGTTGACATCTCTGTCCGTGCCGCCGAGGCTGACAGCGAGTACATCGTGAAGGACTCCAATGGAAACAAGATCGCTCTTGGCGACAATACCGACTATGAGAAGGTTACTGGTTATAACAGCTATTATACCGGCGGCGTGACCTACACCAAGATCATCCGCGCCAATGACAAGATTCCCGCTGACGACCTGAAGGTTATCGAGGGTATCTTTGCCGCCGCTGACAACGAGGATGACGATGTCGCTCTGGACAAGAACAGGGTCACCGGCGATGTCTACATCGGCACCAAGTCCACTGGCGACGAGGAGAACAAGAAGGAGCGCGATATCTCCAACGATATCTCCTTCCGCAAGTTCAAGGCCGAGTACATCAACTCCGAGATCTGGGATCAGGATATTCGGAGCAGCAAGAACGGCGAGTGGCTGAAGATCGTCGATAACGACAACGACGGCAAGGCCGAGTACGCCTTCCTCACCGAGTACTGGCTGGATAAGGCTGTCAGCTCCTACACCAAGAGCGGCAACACCATCCTGGAGTACCGCTACCTCGACGTCGAGGAGCGCGAGGGTGACGACGGCATCATCGTCTATGAGGACGAGATCGCTGTGGGCGACATCGTGCTCTACACCGATATCGACAACAAGATCATCATCAAGAAGGCCGATACCACCAAGGCCACCATCAATTCCGTGTCCTTCAAGGACGAGACCGCTACCGCCACTGACGGTACTGTCTACAAGCAGTCCGGCATCTACAACAAGACCCGCCTGGACGAGCTGCTGACCACCATGGATGAGAATGTGGAGTACAACCTCTACTTCGACGCCTATGGCTACGTCCGCGCTTACGAGCCCGCCGAGGGCACCAAGTACGGCCTTGTGACCGAGCTCTACTACTCCCGCGGCCAGAACGGCCAGTATGTCACCAATGCCCGCCTGACTGCGGAGCTGAAGGCTGGCAAGGAGCCCGTCGAGGAGTTCGACGTGTTCAACAAGAGCGGCAACCACTTCCTGCTGGACATCAACTCCAACAGCAACAGCGTTGAAGATTGGGAGGATCTGGATGGCGCTATGAACCTTGTCAGCGACGAGTATGCTGACTACGAGGACGTTTATGAGGTCAACAAGAACGACGAGATCGTTCTCCAGCCCGCCCTGTCCCACCTGTCCCTGACCAACGGCAAGGACGAGAATGGCGAGAGCCGTACCGCAGCCGACATCTTCCGCAACGTGACCACCAACGTGGCCCGCTACGTCAAGACCGCCGACGGCGAGGTCCGCCTCACCTCCGCTGCGGAGTACTACACCAATGAGAAGGGCCAGCAGCTCTACTACACTGGTGTGGGCGCCATCGGCGGCAAGAAGCTCCTGCCCAGCGACGGCGGCGACCAGAACTATCCCGCCTATGCCGTTGACTACATCGAGCTCGATCTGAGCGTGGACGGCGTTGCCAAGAAGGACAGCCGCTACGAGATTCACGATCGCGATTACGCCAACCCCAACGGCTACGTGAACGCTGTGGATGACACCGAGTTCTACGTTGTCAAGACCGGCGGCAGCGGCAAGATCACCTACTTCGTGGGCTATGACAATGTTCCCGCCATCGACGCCGAGGACATCATCGCCGCCTACGCCGTGGCCCGCAACACCGAGTCCGACAGCAACAAGAAGGACTACTGGGTTGCCGATGTCATCGTCATCGAGGTTGACAACTACGACAAGGCCTACGAGAGCATTTCCCTGGGCTACTACAACCCCTACCAGACCTCCGGCCGCGTCCAGGCCATCAGCTCCCTCAACAGCGAGACTGAGAAGGCCGCCGTGGACATGATCCCCACTGACAACAGCTGGGGCAGCCAGTGGAAGGACGAGGGCTTCTATGAGGTCGCCGACAGCAAGATGGACGGCGAGGACCTGATGGCCGACACCATCCGCAAGATCACCTGGGACGCCGATAATGGTGGTGACAACTTCAGCCAGTTCGGCATCTACGCCGGCTATGTCCGCCGCGTGGAGGAAGTCAACGAGCGCGGCCGCTACATCGATGTCAACGAGGTGAGCGACGATACTACCGATGACAGCTACCGCCTGAAGACCGCCGGTGCGGAGCTCTTCGCCATCGGCGCGGGCAGCAACGGTACCGGCAGCGTGGTCCGCTACGAGGAGCTGCACCTGGCCAACACCGACGCCCGCAGCGACATCAAGTCCGGCCACAAGGCCCTGTGGGTCAAGAACATTGACGGCGATGTTGCCTTCATCGTGGACGTGAGCTACACTGACGGCTCCTGGAAGGCTCCCCAGTGGCTGGAAGACCTCTGGCAGGAGGTCAAGGACCAGCAGGACGACGAGAGAGCTGGCAATGAGCCCGGCCCCCAGCCCGATGAGATCACCTTCTCCATGAAGGTCAAGGGCGTGGACGTTGTGGACGGCAAGGTCGAGCTGGATTACGGCGTGGCTAAGGACAGTGCTACCACTCCCAAGACCTATGAGATCACCACCAACGCTGACCGCGTTGTCGTGGACGACGGCGATACTGCTGCTGTTGGCGCGGCTAAAGACGGTGTGGACCTGAGCGACAAGGCCGATGACGGCATCACCTACACCATCACCATGACCAAGGGTGACGTTACCCGCACGGAGACTGTCAAGGTTACCATCAAGGAAGCCCGGGACGATGTTTCCATCAGCAGTGTGACCGTCAAGGGTGTGGAAGCTAAGCTCAAGACCGGTTCTACCAAGGACTATGAGGTTTCTCTGACGAGCGATCAGGCTGCCAGCGCCACCACGGAGCAGCTGGTTGTCGGTCTGAATAACGGGAACGCCGTTTCTGCTATTGCTAACAAAACTGGCGGTGTCAATATTACCGGACTGAACACGAATGTCAACAAGATGACCGAAACAGAGGGTAAGGCCCCTCTTGCCGCTACTGGTGATTTCCAGTTCACAATTACGGCTGAGGATGGTACCACCACAGAGACTTACACTGTGGCTGTCACAGTGGGCACAAAGGTTACAGCTCCCACTCTGGCGAAAACCGCAAAGTCCAACTTGACTGGTAATGGCAGCACTGCTCCGTACAAGCTGACTGTCCCCGGTGGTGTGGATCTGTCTGCTGCTGGTGTTACTCTTGCTGATTACTTGACAATTACCGACGGCGGAGATACTGCAACGAACACCGCTGTGGTTGAAGGTGATACAATCAAGATCACCTCCAGCAAGGACGGCAAGGAGACAGTTGTGACTACTGTCACTTGG
The DNA here is from genome assembly GCA_029065305.1 of Oscillospiraceae bacterium. Classification (GTDB taxonomy): domain Bacteria; phylum Bacillota; class Clostridia; order Oscillospirales; family Oscillospiraceae; genus Pelethomonas. The sequence continues at coordinate 3,938 of JAIEIQ010000369.1, read as the reverse complement.
GAGAATGAGACGATCACCATCGCTCCGACCTTCAATGGTACAAAGCCTGCTGGCGTGACTTCTGCCGGTATCAAGAAGATCGTTCTCGACCAGACAAAGACTGCTCCGATTACGATTCAGGATGCGAATGGTATCATCACCGGTTGGACAAAGAATCCCACTACTACGTTGGCAACTCTGGCTGCCAATGCCGAGGTGAGCTATACGATCGATGATGCCACTGTTACTGCGCTGGATCCCACACTTCACGACGGCAAGACCCTTGTTGTCGATGCAGTTTGGAAGACTGACGCTGGCGCTGTTGCCGCAGAGCTTTCCCTCTCCATTCTGATTTCCGTTGAGTAAATCAGAACTGGCGCCCAAAACATAAGATGGGCCCCCGGACTTCGGTCCGGGGGCCTTTCCTTATTCCCAAATCAGTCCATAATCAGACACATCCAGTCCACTCTCCTGTGGCTCCATATGCAGGGTTACATCAAAATCCTCTTCCGGGAGCTGTTCCGCCCGGAATTCGGTTTCATGGCAGGCCCGCCCCAGGGCGTTGACAGTTTCTCGTGTCCGCAGGACGGTCAAGGGTGTGTTGTTGATGGACAGCCCGACGCTTCCCTGGCCGTTCCAGCGGACAATGCCGGTTGCGCTCTGCGCCTCCGGATTTTTAATAGATTTGACGATGGTTTTCTCCGCCTCCCGGACCGAGAAGGCCATGACCGGCACATCCACAGTCCGCCTGGTGCAGGCCAGCGCGAACCCGGCCTCCCCGTAAAAATTCTCAACCCCATCTGGGACCTTGAATTCCATGCGGTAGGAAATCCCCGGCTCCAGTGGAAATCCGACTTTCGGATAAAACCAGTGTCCGTAGGAGGTGAAGGGCCCCGCCTCTATTGTTTCTCCGGTATCCAGTCTGGTACAGCTGACAGTGAGTGAAAAATTCCGGCTGTTTGTGTAGTTGGAGTTGTGCCAGCCCCAGAGCGTCACCGTGTCCATCGTCCCATATCCGTTGGAGGTAAATGTCACCGCCGCCTTCCGGCTCTGGTATTTGTAGGTCGGCACTGTGGAGATATAAAACTCCTCTTTCGCCCCCTCCGCAACGCCCTCCAGCGTCGGCAGGCCGCTGTCATTGTGGCACACGCCATATCTGCCGTTCCACCCGTGCCCATCGCCCCCGGCCTCCTCCCGGGAGCTCAGGGCATTGATCCACATACCATCGGTCAGTCCGCACCGCCCGTGAAGAATCCGCCCCTGGATCTCCCGGCGGTAGGCGTCTCGAATCAGATTCCCGGCCATCCACCGCAGCCGTCCATGGTCCGCGCCGATTCTCTCCAGCCCGGCGAAGGCGTCATTGAAATCCGTCCGGAGCACCCGGTCCGTCTCGTCCCACTGGGGCAGGCGGCATTTTTCTGTGTACTTCATGCGATTCTCCTTATCATCATAGATGTTAACGGCAGAAAACCGTTACACCCACGGCTGTAACGGGCATGGAGTTGCACAGCGCTGTACACCGTCAGCTTTCACAAAAGGAAATCCCCCCGTATTTTTGTAAAATCGTCCAAAATATTCATACTTCTTTTGTTGACGATTGCCAAGGCCTGGTATATAATAAAATGTATTTTTACAGACAGAGAGGGAACGCGTATGTGGGCGGCAAACGGATGGAAGGACTACGCGCTGCTGGACTGCGGCGGCGGAGAGAAGCTGGAGCGTTGGGGGGACAAGCTGCTGGTGCGGCCGGACCCCCAGGCCATCTGGCGCACACCCCGCCTCCACCCCGGCTGGAAGCGGCCCGACGGGCGGTATCTCCGCTCGAACACCGGCGGCGGCGCCTGGGAGAAGTCGAAGCTCCCCGGCGCGTGGCAGGTGCGGTACAGGGACCTGACCTTCCAGGTCAAGCCCATGAACTTCAAGCACACCGGCCTCTTTCCCGAGCAGGCGGTAAACTGGGATTTTGCCCGGGAGCAGATCCGCTCCGCAGGCCGGGAGATAAGCGTGCTGAACCTCTTCGCCTACACCGGCGCGGCCAGCGTAGCCTGCGCGGCGGCGGGTGCGAAGGTCTGCCACGTAGACGCGGCCAAGGGCATGGTCCAGTGGGCCCGGGAGAACGCCAGGGCCTCCGGCCTGGAGGACGCGCCCATCCGCTGGATTGTGGACGACTGCGCCAAGTTTGTGGAGCGGGAGATCCGCCGGGGCCGGCGCTACGACGCCATCATCATGGATCCCCCCAGCTATGGCCGTGGCCCCACCGGCGAGGTCTGGAAGCTGGAGGACAGCCTCTACCCCTTTGTAGAGCTGTGCGCCGGGGTTTTGTCGGACGAGCCCCTGTTCATTATTATCAATTCCTACACCACGGGCCTCGCCCCCAGCGTGCTGACCTATATTTTAGAGACGCTGGTCTCCAAAAAATTCGGAGGCCGTACAGTCAGCGATGAAATCGGCCTGCCGGTGGAGGAGAGCGGCCTGATTCTCCCCTGCGGGGCCACGGGCCGCTGGACCGGGGACCGGTAGAATGGGCAGAATCCTTCGGTACCTGCTGTTCATGCTCCCCGGCTGCTGCGCGGCGGCGGTGCTGTTTCTTCCGGCCCGCCGTAGGATCAAAGGCGGCATACTCCGCAAAACGGCAATGCTGCTGTTCTGGCTTTTTACAGGCGGCATGGCGGCGATCACACTGTTCCGGGAGCCCGGCTGGCTGCTGGCGGGCCTCTGCGGAAGCTGGACGCCCCTGTTCGATCTGGGAAACCTGGGGAGCCGGATCAGCCTGATCCCGTTCAGCGATATCGACAATATCTATAATATCGTGGGCAATGTTGTCATGTTTGTTCCCTTCGGCTTTTTTGCCGCCCTGCTGTGGCAGGGCTTCACCTGGCGGCGGGCGTTGGCGGCGGGGCTATGCATCACCGGCTTCATCGAGTGCTGGCAGCTGCTGGTGGGCCGGACGACGGACATCGACGATGTCATTCTGAACGCCCTGGGCGTATTCTGCGGTTATCTGCTGTGGCGGGGGCTGAGAAGGCTTGCGCCCCGATTTGCGAGGAGATTTCATGTGATGGACATTTTAGAGCTGGTCGAACCCACCATAGAGTATAAGGAGCAGGTTTTGGCCTTCAAGGCGGAGATGCTGGAGTACGGCAGCGGCTTTGATGGCTGTGCGGGCCTGGAAAGTACAGACACCTACGAGGAGTGGCTGGACTTCCGGGGCCGGGAGGCCAGGAACGGCTGGGTCCTCTCCAACACCTGGCTGACCGTCCGCAAATCGGATAACCGGGTGGTGGGCATCATCGACTGCCGCAGCGCCCTGACGGACTTTCTGCGCCAATACGGGGGCCACATCGGCTACTGCGTCCGTCCAACCGAGCGGCGGAAGGGCTATGCTGCGGAACAGCTGCGCCTGGCACTGGAGAAATACCGGGAGGCCGAGGAAAAGCGCGTATTGGTGACCTGCGATAAGAGCAACACCGCCTCCAGGCGGACCATTCTCGCCAACGGCGGCGTGCTGGAAAACGAGGTGGAGGACCAGCCGGACCTGGGAGAGTCCGGCATCCTCCAGCGCTACTGGATTACCCTGTAATAGATGAGGAAACCGAATGAGTGACATTATCAAAACAGAAGATCTGACCTTCGCCTACCTCCCTGAGGAGGGGCAGGAGAAGGTCCCCGCCCTCCAGGGCGTCGATCTGTCCATAGAGCAGGGCAGCTTCGTGGTGATCCTGGGCCACAACGGCTCCGGAAAATCCACCCTGGCCAAGCACATGAACGCCGTGCTGATTCCCGAGGGGGGCACGGTCTGGGTGGACGGCATGGATACCCGGGATGAGGATCTCCTGCTGGAGGTCCGCCGCCGGGTGGGCATGGTGTTCCAGAACCCGGACAACCAGATCGTCGCCAATGTGGTGGAGGAGGACGTGGCCTTCGGCCCGGAGAACCTGGGCGTGCCCACGGAGGAGATC
>JAIEIQ010000368.1 GCA_029065305.1 Oscillospiraceae bacterium | reverse complement strand
CGCTGGAGCAGCGCGGCCTGGAGCTTCTGGGGGTCCGCCCCCAGGGTGCGCAGTACCCGCATAGCCATGGTGCCGTTCTCCCGGAGGATGCCCAGCAGCAGGTGCTCCGTGCCCACATAGCCGCCGCCGGAGCGGACCGACTCCCCCACCGCATTCTCAATGACCCGCTTGGCCCTGGGGGTGAGGCCCTGGGGCGGAGCCAGCCCCGGCACCCCGGAGCCCACAATCTCCACAATCAGGCCGCGCACCTTCTCCCCGGTCACCGCCTGCTCCTGAAGCGCCCGGCGGGCGGCGTTCTCCTCCTCCCGCAGAAGGCCCAGCAGCAGATGCTCGCTGCCCACGTAGCTGTGGCCCAGCTCCTCCGCCGCCGCCTGGGCCAGGCGCAGGGTGTTCTGGGCCTTGGGGGTGAATCTGTTGTCATACATGGTCCCACCATCCTTATGTTTGTTCCCTGACAGTATGCCCCAGCCGGTGGGTTTTACACATTTCTCCCGAAGGCGCAGATTTTACCCTTGCAATTTTTCTTATTCATGTTACAATAGAGCTACCATTCTATTAGGGAGGTAACAATCCATGGCTCACAAGATCACTGACGCCTGTGTCAGCTGCGGCACCTGTGCCGAGAACTGCCCGGTGGACGCCATTTCCCAGGGCGACAGCCAGTACGTCATCGACGCTGACGCCTGCGTGGACTGCGGCGCCTGCGCGGCCAACTGCCCCACCGAAGCCATCGTCGCGGAGTAAGGCTACATAGCGGAAAAATCCCGGCCTTGAGAAAAGGCCGGGATTTTTTAAGACAGGAAAGGAACGTGCGCGGATATGCGGAATCTATTGGAGCGGCTGTCGGAGGTCCTCTCCGGCGGCGGCGCGGCGGTGCTGGCCGCAGTGACTGCCGGACGGGGCTCTGTGCCCCGGGGGGCCGGGGCCCGGATGTTGGTGGAGGCGGCGGGCCGGACCCGGGGCACCGTGGGCGGCGGAGCCGTGGAGCACGAGGCGGAGGTCCGGGCCCAGGCCCTTCTCTCCGGCGGCGGCGGCGCGGTGTGCGAGGTCTTCCGCCTCTACCCCAACCGGGTGAGGGACATCGGGATGGTCTGCGGCGGGGAGGTGGAGATCTGGTTCCGCCGCTTCGGCCCCGGGGACCTGCCCCTGGTGGAGCGGGCTCTGGCGCTGCTGGAGGAGCGGACCCCCTTCTGGCTGGCCTGCGACCTCTCGGCGGAGGGCGCGCTGGCCCTGTGCCGCCCCGGCGGGACGCTCTGGGGAGCGGAGGCGCCCCCGGCGGTACTGGGGAGCCTGGGCCCCCGGCCCGCGATCATTGAAGCGGAGGGCCGGCGCTGGTTCAGCGAGCGGCTGCTCTCCCCGGAGCGGGTCTGGATCTTCGGCGGGGGCCACGTGTCCCAGGCCCTGGTCCCCGCCCTGGCGGCGGTGGACTTCCGGTGCGCCGTTCTGGAGGACCGGGCGGACTTCTGCCGCCGGGAGCTGTTCCCCGGGGCGGAGGAGGTCCGGCATATCAACATGGCCCGCGCTCTGGAGGAGGTCCCGATCACATCGGAGGACTACGTGGTCATCATGACCCGGGGCCACAGGGACGACCTGCTCCTCCAGGAGCAGGTCCTGCGCACCCCCGCCCGGTATATCGGCGTCATCGGAAGCCGCAGGAAAAAAGCCGCGCTGTTCGCCCAGCTCCGGGAGCGCGGCTTCACCGATGCCGATCTGGAGCGGATCACCACCCCCATTGGCCTCTCCATCGGGGCGGAAACCCCGGCGGAGATCGCTGTCAGCATCGCCGCCCAGCTCATCCAGGTCCGCGCCTCACAGTGACGCCCCCAGCGCCGTGTAGCGCCGCGCGTTGACCAGATTGGCGGCGCACTCCTCCTCCGTCACCTGGCGGACCACCCGCCCCGGAACGTCCATGACAAGGCTCCGGGGCGGGATGCTTTTGCCCGGAGGCACCAGGGCCCCGGCGGCGATGACGGAGCCCTCGCCGATAACGCAGCCGTCCAGAAGGATGGCCCCCATGCCGATAAGGCACCCGTCCCCCACAGTGCAGCTGTGGAGGATGGCCCCGTGGCCCACGGTGACGTTCTCCCCGACGGCTGTGGGGACGCCCACGGCGCAGTGGACGGCGCAGTTGTCCTGGAGGTTGCTGCCCCGGCCAATCCGGATGGGGCCCACGTCCCCACGGAGGACCGCTCCGTACCAGACGGTGACGTTTTCCTCCAGGGCCACGTCACCGATGACAGCGGCGGTCTCCGCCAGCCGGGCGGAGGGGTGGATTTCCGGTGTAATACCCTGGAACGAACGGATCAGCATAGCGGGACCTCCTGTTGATCATGCATATCTATTCGACAAATCGAAAGTCAAAACAATCCTTTATTGTATGTTCTCTGCACAGCCAAAATGCGGCAGGATCCCAGAACAAAGCCAAGCAGCAGGACAAGAACGGCGATAATTACAAGCAGATCCGAATCACTGAATAATCCAATAATGCCGCTGATAAGAGGCGCACAGGCAACCGCAAAAAGCGCCTTTCCAAACGCTCTGCCATAGGACGCCTTATCTTTCACATTTCGCTGATGGTAGCTGTGTATCAAATCTGTTCGACCACGATAAATCATAATCCCCAGCACTATGAAGAGCGCAGAAACCGCAAACATCAAAACAGCATATAGTAACATAAGGTGCTCCTCCACAAGCTTTGCTTTTCTGCTCTGATTATAGCACGGCCAATTCACGACTTCAAGCTGCAGCCAGGGCGCTATTTTTGCGATCTTGACATCCCCGGCAGATACGGGGTATGATATCGAAAACGAGAGAAAGAGGTCTTTTCTATGTTCACCGGCTACAGCGATCAAACTGTGGATTTTCTCTGGGGCATCCGCTTCAACAACGACCGGGACTGGTTCCTGGCCCACAAGGAGGACTATCTCCGCCACGTCAGCGAGCCCACCCAGGCCCTGGGCCGGGAGGTCTATGAGCGATTTACGGACAAGCACCCCCGCCTCACATCGGGGCTGGGCCTCCACGTCTGCCGCATCTACCGGGACGCCCGGCGGCTCCACGGAAGAGGCCCCTACAAGGACCACCTCTGGTTCACCATCCGGCCGGAGAATGACATCTGGAGCCGCCAGCCGGTATTCTGGTTCGAGATCGCCCCGGAGGGGTGCAGCTACGGCGTGGGCTTCTGGAACGCCACTGCCCAGACCATGGCCGCCATGCGCCGGGACATCGACGAGAACCCCCAGCGGCTGGCAAAGCTGGCCCGGCGGCTGGCAAAGCGGGGGGACTTCCAGCTCCAGGGCCGGGATTACGCCCGCCCCAAGGGGGACCCCTCCCCTCTGCTGACACCCTGGTACAACAAGAAGGACATCTCCATCGGCCTGGACCGGCCCTACGACGAGACGGTCTGCTCCCCGGCCCTGGTGGACGCGCTTATAGAGGGGTATGATTTCCTGGTGCCCTACTACCAGTATTTTGACTCCTTCTGCAAAAACGGGCTGGTGGATCTGCAATAGCCGCCCGGCGCTCCTCAGCGCTCCAGCCGGACGAGGTACTCCGTTGTGCCCTCCTCCAATTTTTTCGTGCTGGTTCTGAAAAAGCCGTGGCGCTCGTAGAAGCGGATGGCGCCGGTGTTCTTCTCCAGCGCCCACAGGAACCGCGCGGAAAATTTCTCTACAGCGAAGTCGATGAGCGCCGCCCCGACGCCCTGGTTCTGGAAGAAGCAGTCCACGTACAGCTCCCGGATCTCCTCCCCCTCGACGCGGATGAGCCCCTTGACGATCCCGTCGTCATAGACCCAGATATGGTGCAGGATATCGGGCGCACCGTACTCCTCCGCCACGGACAGGACCTGGAGCTCCCCGAAGGAGTAGGCGTCGTTCTGGAAGATGGGCCGGAAGTTGATCCGCTTTACAAATACCAGAATCTCAGCGATTCTGGAGAGATCCTGGACAGCTGCTTTTCGTATATTCATCTCTGGCTTCCTTCTCTGTCCCACCGGGACAAGCTCTTTTGGGGGGCGCGGGCATTCGCCCGCGCCCCCTTCCCATGTCAGCAGTTTTTGCACAGATGGTATAGTGTAGTAACCCCCGCCCCGGTAGCGCCCTTGCTCTGATAGGGCCAGATGGGCTTGTTCACCCGGGCGGTGCCGGCGATATCCAGGTGGACCCAGGGCGTCTCCCCGGCGAAGGCCCCCAGGAACAGCCCGGCGGTAATCGCCCCGCAGCCGTCCCAGGAGGAGTTGTAGAGATCCGCGGCGGAGCTCTTGATGAGCTCCCGGTACTCCGGGTAGTCCGGCATCCGCCAGTAGCGCTCCCCGGCCTGTCCGGCGGCGCGCTGGAGCTCCCCGTACAGAGCGTCATCGTTGGCCATAGCGCCGGCGGTGCTGTAGCCCAGCATCCGGACAATGGCCCCGGTGAGGGTGGCGATGTCCACCACTTTCGCCGCGCCCTCCTTCTCAATGGCATAGGTGATGGCGTCGGCCAGGATGAGGCGGCCCTCGGCGTCGGTGGTGCCGATCTCGATGGTCTTGCCGGACATGGAGCCGATCACATCCCCGGGGAGGAAGCTGTCCGGGGAGATCCGGTTCTCCACCGCCGGAATCAGGGCGGTCACATTCACCGGCGCCTTCTGCCGCGCCAGCGCCAGAATGGCCCCGGCCACCGCCGCCCCGCCGGCCATGTCGGTAAACATCTCCCGCATGGAGGAGGCGGGCTTGAGGCTGTACCCGCCGCTGTCGAAGGTCACGCCCTTGCCCACCAGGGCGATGGGGGCCTGTCCGGGCTCCCCGCCCCGCCAGCGCAGGATGATGAGCCGGGGCCGGTTGGCGGAGCTGGTCCCCACGGCCAGGAAGGCATCCATCCCCAGGGCCCGGGCCTCGTCCTCCTCCACAATCTGCGTCTCCACTCCGGCCTCCACAGCGGCCTCCGCCACCCGCCGGGCCAGCTCCGCCGGGGTGAGGTGGCTGGCCGGGGTGTTCACCAGATCCCGGGCGAAGCAGACGGCGTCCGCCAGGACGTTGGCCTCCGCCACCGCCGCCTGGGTCTCCCCGGTTTCCGGGGCCTCCAGAGCGCAGGCCATGGCCTCCGGCCCTTTGTCCGCGCCCCAGGTGGGGGCCTTGTACTGGGCCAGCCGGGCCCCCTGGACCAGAGCGCCCAGTCCCTCGGCCCCCAGCCGGTCATAGACCTCGCCGCCCTGGAGCAGGGCGCTGCCGCCGCCCAGCTGGGCTGCGGTCCGGAGCGCCCTGGCAGCGGCCCGGCGGACCAGCTCCAGGTCAGGCTCCTGCCCCAGGGAAACCCGGAGGGTCCGGGCCTCCTCCCCGGGACGGACGGCGAGGGCCTTCTCCTCCCCCTCCGCAAAGGTCAGGACCCAGTCAGGGGACATCTCTTTGGCAAATGTGATCATCGAAAAACGCCTCCTTACGCGATTTGTCCCCATCATAGCAGACCCGGCGGGAAAAGGCAACCGATTCCGGGGAGGGAAACATTTTTTTACCTCCCGACAGCCGCCTTGCCAATACTGGAAGGAACCTCCCGCCGCGTATTCACGGAAATTTCACCATTGCGGGAAACGCCCTGCTATATTATAATAAAGAAAAAACCTCCGGCGGTCCGGAGGAGCAAGGGTGATGGAATGGGCGCTTTTGTACGCTTTGAGCAGGTGAAAAAGGTCTACCAGATGGGAGAGGTCCAGATTGAAGCCCTCCACGACGCCTCCTTTTCGGTGGAGCGTGGGGAGCTGTGCGTCATCGTGGGCCCCAGCGGCGCGGGAAAAACCACGCTTCTGAACATTCTGGGGGGGATGGACACCCTGACGGAGGGGGCCGTCTACCTGGGGGAGGAGGAGGTCTCCGCCTACAGCGCCAAGCGCCTGACCGCCTACCGCCGCCACGATATCGGCTTTGTCTTTCAGTTCTACAACCTGGTCCCCAACCTCACCGCCCTGGAGAACGTGGAGCTGGCGGCCCAGATCTGCCGGGATCCCCTGGACGCGGCCCAGGTTCTGCGCTCCGTAGGGCTGGAGCACCGGATGTCCAACTTCCCGGCCCAGCTCTCCGGCGGCGAGCAGCAGCGGGTTGCCATCGCCCGGGCCCTTGCCAAAAACCCCCAGCTCCTCCTGTGCGACGAGCCCACCGGGGCCCTGGACTACAACACCGGCAAGGCGATCCTGAAGCTCCTCCAGGACATGAGCCGCCAAAAGGGCATGACCGTGGTTATCATCACCCACAACAGCGCCCTCACCGCCATGGCGGACCGGGTGGTGCAGGTGAAAAACGGCACCGTGGTCAGCCAGGCGGTGAACCCCGCGCCGGTTCCCGTAGAGGAGATTGAGTGGTGAGGGCCATCTACCGCTCCTCCCTGCGGGAGATCCGCCAGAGCTTGGGCCGGTATCTGGCGATTCTGGCTATCGTGGGGCTGGGGGTCGGGTTCTTCGCCGGACTGCGGATGTGCCAGCCGTCCATGGCGGAGACGGGGATCGGCTATCTGG
>JAIEIQ010000367.1 GCA_029065305.1 Oscillospiraceae bacterium | reverse complement strand
CTCTGTGTTTTACAGGCAGGGGGCTTTGCCGGGCTACACGGCCCCCCCCCGGCGCTCCCCCATGGCCAGCACCAGCTTCAGCGCCACCCCCACCCCGGCCAGGTGCTTGAAGGGGTAGGGGCAGTCCGGCCTCCGGGGGTCCACCACCGCCACCGCCTCGGGCAGGGTGTCCTTGCACTCGTGGTGGTCCGTGATGACCAGATCCAGCCCGATCTCCCTGGCGTAGCGGGCCTCCTCCACGCCGGTGATGCCGCAGTCCACCGTGATCACCAGGCTCACCCCCCGCTCCCGGAGGGTCCGCAGGGGCTCCCGGCCCAGGCCGTAGCCGTCCTCCACCCGGCGGGGGATGTATTTTTCGCAGTCCGCTCCCCGGGAGCGGAGGTAGTCCACCAGCAGCACCGTGGCGGTGATGCCGTCCACGTCGTAATCGCCGAAGACGGCGATCCGCTCCCCGGCGGCAATGGCCGTCTCAATCCGGGCCACAGCCCGGTCCATATCCCGCATACGCATGGGGGACCAGCTCAGGGAGCGGTCCCGGTCCAGGAAGAGAGCGGCCTCCTCCGGCGTGCCCACGCCCCGGGAGGCCAGCACGGCGGAGAGGAGCCGGGGATAGCCCGCCTCCCGCAGGCGCTCCAGCGCCGCTTCATCGCGGCCGCCGCTTGTCCAGCGCGTATATTTCAAGGCAATCCCCCCCTCTCTCAGCGCACGGCATCCCCCGGGCGGGAGCTGCCGCTACTATAACTATTCTAGTATAGCAAAAAAAGCGGAAAAGGTAAAGGCAAAGTTTCCCGCCTCCGCTGGCTTTTCGCCCGGGACGTTCCGACCGGGCGGATCTCCCCGAAAAGCGCCTCCCGCCTCCGTTCCCAGTAATAAAGGCAAAAAGTCTGTGAAATCCTTAACGCAAGTTTTACAGATTGTCCATAAACATCGGCGCGGATTTGTGCTATAATGCCTCTTGAAACATGAAAACGGGCCTAATCGCGCCCTTTTGGAAAGGAAACGCCCCGACGTCCGGGGCGCCGGATATAGAACATGAGCGGAACCACCGGCCTGTCTCTCGGCATCGACATCGGCTCCACCACCGCCAAGGTGGTCCTTGTGGAGGACGGAAAAATCCTATATCAGAACTACCAACGCCATTTCTCCCAGGTGCGGCAGAAAACCCTGGAGCTGCTGGCCGAGGCCGCGCCCTTCGCCGGGGACCGGCCCCTGATGGCGGCTATCTCCGGCTCCGCCGGCCTGGGGCTGGCGGAGAGCGCCGGGGTGAGCTTCGTCCAGGAGGTCTTCGCCACCGGGGAGGTGGTGCGGCGGCTGGAGCCCGACGCCGCCGCCGTGGTGGAGCTGGGGGGCGAGGACGCCAAGATCATCTTCTTTGACGGCGGCATCGACGAGCGGATGAACGGCTCCTGCGCCGGCGGCACCGGGGCCTTTATCGACCAGATGGCCACCCTCCTGAACGTCACCGCTGACGAGCTGGACGAGCTGAGCTTGCAGAGCACCCGGCTCTACCCCATCGCCAGCCGCTGCGGCGTATTCGCCAAGACGGACATCCAGCCCCTCCTGAACCAGGGGGCCAAGCACGCCGACGTAGCCGCCAGCATCTACCAGGCGGTGGTCAATCAGACCATCGCCGGCCTGGCCCAGGGCCGGCGGATCACAGGAAAAGTCCTTTTCCTGGGCGGGCCCCTGTACTATTGCAAGGGCCTGCGCAGGCGGTTCCAGGAGACGCTGAAGCTGACGGACGAGGAGGCGGTGTTCCCGGAGTACGGCCGGTTCGCCGTGGCCATGGGGGCGGCGCTCTACGCCCTGAGCGCCGGGGAGAGCTGTACCATGGCCCGGCTGCGCAGGAAGCTGGAGAACGCCTCCGCCGTCCGGGACACGGCCAACCTCCTGCCGCCGCTGTTCGCCTCGGAGGCGGATTATAAGCAGTTCCAGGCCCGCCACGCCGCCGCCACGGTGGAGAAGCGGGAGCTCTCCTCCTACACCGGGGACGCCTGGCTGGGCATCGACTGCGGCAGTACCACCACCAAGGCCGCGCTGCTGGGGGAGAACCGGGAGCTCCTCTACACCTACTACAGCTCCAACCGGGGCAACCCGGTGGAGATCGTCCGGGAGCAGCTGGAGAAGCTCTACGAGCTCTGCGGGGACCGGGTGCGAATTTGCGGCAGCGCCGTCACCGGCTACGGCGAGGAGCTGATCAAGGCGGCCTTCGGCGTGGACCGGGGCGTGGTGGAGACCATCGCCCACTACACCGCCGCCAAATATTTCTGCCCCCAGGTGGACTTCATTCTGGACATCGGGGGCCAGGACATCAAGTGCTTCAAGATCAAAAACGGGGCCATCGACTCCATCATGCTCAACGAGGCCTGCTCCTCGGGCTGCGGGTCCTTTATCGAAACCTTTGCCCGGTCCATGGGCTATGACGTGGCGTCCTTCGCGGAAAAGGGCCTCCACGCGGAGGCCCCGGTAAATCTGGGGAGCCGGTGCACCGTGTTCATGAACTCCTCCGTCAAGCAGTCCCAGAAGGACGGGGCCACGGTGGAGGACATCTCCGCCGGCCTCTCCGTCAGCGTGGTGAAGAACGCCATCTACAAGGTCATCCGGGCCGGCAGCGCCGGGGAGCTGGGGGAGCATGTGGTGGTCCAGGGGGGCACGTTCTACAACGACGCCGTCCTCCGGGCCTTTGAGCAGGAGCTGGGCAGGGAGGTCATCCGCCCCGCCATCGCCGGGCTCATGGGGGCCTACGGCGCGGCGCTGTACGCCATGGATCTGCGGGAGAGCACGCTGATCTCCCCGGAAGATCTCCGGGCCTTCCAGCACACGGCCAAGGCTGCGGTCTGCCAGGGTTGCGCCAACCACTGCCGCCTGACGGTCAACAGCTTCGGCGGGAACAAGAAGAAATTCATCTCCGGCAACCAGTGCCAGAAGGGACTGGGACTGGGCGGCGGCGAGGAGCTGCCCAACCTCCACGCCTGGAAGCGGGACGCCCTCCTCTCCCCGGCCCCCGGGGCGGAGACCCGGGGGACCATCGGCCTGCCCCTGGCCCTGGGAATGTACGAGCTGCTGCCCCTGTGGCGCGCGTTTTTTACGGACCTGGGCTTCAAGGTGGAGGTCTCGGGGCTGTCCAGCCGGCGTATCTATGAGAAGGGGCAGTTCTCCATCCCCTCGGACACCGCCTGCTACCCGGCCAAGATCATGCACGGGCACATAGAGGTGCTGCTGGAGCGGGGAGCGGACGCGATTTTCTACCCCAGCCTGACCTACAACATGGACGAGGGGGAGAGCGACAACCACTACAACTGCCCGGTGGTGGCCTACTACGCGGAGCTCCTTCGGGGCAACATGGACGATCTGGCCCGGACCCGGTTCCTCTACCCCTTCCTGAACATCAACGACCGGCGGGAGCTGACAAAGGAGCTCTGCGCCTGTCTATCCCCGGTGTTCCGGGATATCACCAAAAAAGAGGTCCGCAGGGCGGTGAACGCCGCCTTCGCGGCCTACGAGGCCCATATGCTGGCTGTCCGGAAAAAGGGCGAGGAGGCGGTGGCCTGGGCCCGGGAGCACGGGAAGCGGATCATGGTGCTGGCGGGCCGTCCCTACCACATCGACCCGGAGATCGGCCACGGGATTGACAAGCTGGCCTCCTCCCTGGGCTTTGTCGTGGTCAGCGAGGACAGCGTGTGCCATCTGGCGGACCCGGTGCCAGTCCACGTGCTCAACCAGTGGACCTACCACGCGCGGCTCTACCGGGCGGCCCGGTTCGCCTGCGAGAACCCGGACGTGCAGCTGGTGCAGCTCGTCAGCTTCGGCTGCGGGGTGGACGCCATCACCACCGACGAGGTGCGGCGGATTCTGGAGGAAGCCGGGAAGCTCTACACTCAGATCAAGATCGATGAGATCACCAACCTGGGGGCGGTGAAGATCCGGCTCAGGAGCCTCATCGGCGCACTGGAAGAAAAAGGAGTTTAGCAGTGGGAGAAATTGAAATGCGAAAAGATTACATAAATGATGTAGCAGGTTTTGCGTACGACTGCAAAAATGCAAATGCTTTGGCGGATTTTTACGTGAATTTATTAGGATGGGAAAAAATCTTGTCTGGCAACGGATGGGCCGGACTGCGCTCCCCGCAGGGCTGGATTTTGGCTTTTCAGGAAGTAGAAGAATATGAACCGCCGGTATGGCCCTGGAGGACCGGGAAGCAGCAGCAGATGGCCCACATTGATTTCCTCGTTGAAAACCTGGACGAGGGAGTTGCCCACGCGCTGCGCTGCGGCGCAAAAAAGTCGGAAATACAGTATTTTGAAACGTCAACGGTGATGTTTGACCCGGAGGGACATCCGTTTTGCCTGAGCACGGTAAAGCAGTAGGTTCCGGCTCACCCTGCTGGAACGGTCATGTGTGCTCTGAGAATGCGGCATTGGAAAGGAACCGAATTTATGGTTGACAAAGAAAGAGGCTATGTAGTCTTTACAGAAGAAATGAAGGATACCCACACCATCCTGGTGCCCAACATGCTGCCCATGCACTTCCAGCTCATCGGCCGGGTCATGGAGCGCAGCGGCTACAAGGTGGAGCTGCTGGAGACCAGCGGGCCCCGCATCGCCGAGGCGGGGCTGAAATACGTACATAACGACACCTGCTACCCGGCCATTCTGGTTATCGGGCAGTTTATCGACGCCCTCCAGAGCGGGAAATACGACCCGGAGAAGGTGGCGCTCATCCTGTTCCAGACCGGCGGGGGCTGCCGGGCGTCCAACTACATCCACCTGCTGCGCAAGGCCCTGGAGAAGGCGGGGCTGGGGTTTGTGCCGGTGATCTCCCTGTCCCTGGCGGGGCTGGAGAAGCACCCGGGCTTCCAGCTGACCCTGCCGCTGATCGCAAAGATGATGTACGGCGTGCTCTACGGGGATCTGCTGATGACCCTGGTGAACCAGTGCAAGCCCTACGAGCGGGAGAAGGGCGCGGCCCAGGCCCTGGCGGACCGGTGGACGGAGCGGCTTGCCGGGGAGCTGGCCTCCGGCGGCGGCTACCGGCAGGTGAAGGCCAACTACCGCAGAATCCTCGACGAGTTCGCCGCCCTGCCGGTGGTGCGCTCGGAGAAGGTCATGGTGGGGGTTGTGGGGGAGATCTTTGTCAAGTACTCCCCCCTGGGCAACAACAACCTGGAGCAGTTTTTGGTGGACGAGGGGGCCGAGGTGGTGATCCCCGGCCTGCTGGACTTCTGCCTGTACTGCGTGTACAACAACATCCTGGACCACAAGCTCTACGGCCTCCAGAGGGGGAAGCAGCTGGCCTACAAGCTGGCCTGCCAATATCTTCTCAACAAGGAGAAGGACCTCATCGACATCATGACCCGGCATGGCCGCTTCACCCCGCCCACCCTCTTCACCCGCACCATGGAGCTGGTCCACGGGACCCTCAGCACAGTCTCGTATACACCACACCGCGCCCCCCCGCCAATGCATT
>JAIEIQ010000366.1 GCA_029065305.1 Oscillospiraceae bacterium | reverse complement strand
GTCCAGCACCCGGACCTCCGCCCGGGCTCCGTAGTCGGACGCCTCCGCGTAATCCAGCAGCTCCACCGTTACCCGGTCCTCGGTTCCCACCAGATTCTCAGCGGGGGCGAGGACCCAAAAGGAGTAGAGGGCCAGCCAGAGCAGGCCGCAGACCAGCCCCGCCGTGCCGGTGCGAATCTGCCTCCGGCGGGGCTTCAAAAGCGCCGCCGTCCCCCACCCCAGTGCCAGCGCCGCCAGCGCGGCCCAGGGCAGAGCGGCGGCGGGCAGCAGGCAGACGCCCAGCAGCGCCCCGGCCCCGAAGGGGAGGGCGAAGATCATCAGCTTCCGCATGGCGCTACTTCACCGCTTCCCGCCGGCTGGTGCGGCCCAGAATGTAGTCGGTGCTGGTCTGGTAGAGATCGGCCAGCTTCATCAGCGCCCAGACGGGGATCTCCCGCTCGCCGTTTTCGTAGCGGCGGTAGACGCTGCGGTGCATGTGGAGGTAGTCGGAAATCTCCTGCTGGGTCTTGTCGCAGTCCTCCCGCAGGTCTCGGATGCGCTGAAATATCATCGGGATCACCTCTGAGGAAATGTTACCATTCGGCCACATTCCCTGGGTTATATGATGCCATTTGGAGCCATTAAAGCGCCAAAAAGTGGGAGCGCACCGCGCTCCCACCGCTCTCTTACTCGTACCGCAGGGCCTCGATGGGGTCCAGCTTCGCGGCCTTGTTGGCGGGATAGTACCCGAAAAACACCCCAATTGCCATGGAGAACCCGACGGCCAGGGCGATGTACCCCGGTGTGGGATAGGACGGCTCACTGATAAGAGTGCTGCCGATATACCCCATCACCGTGCCCAGAATAATCCCGATGATCCCCCCGATCAGGCAGACGATGATGCTCTCCACCACAAACTGGATCCGGATATCGTTGTTGGTGGCCCCCAGGGCCTTCCGGGTGCCGATCTCCCGGGTCCGCTCGGTGACGGAAACCAGCATAATGTTCATCACCCCGATTCCCCCCACCAGCAGGGAGATCCCGGCGATCACCGAGATGGCGATGGAGAGCGTGTTCATAATGGCGGACATGGACTCCAGCATACTGCTCATCGCCATTGCCATCACGGAGTAGTCCCGGTTGCTCTTGTAGTACCGGTTCAGAAAGCTCTGCACGTCCGCCGCCACAGCGGCGCTGTCGGCGCCGGGCACAGCCTGGATTGTCAGGCTGGAATATCCGTCCGCCGCGCCGGCCAGGTGCTTGGCCGTGGTGATCGGAATATGGAGCCCCGTCGTCACATCCTTATCCGAGGCCATGGAAAAGCTCATGGAGGCGGAGGCGTCGTACTCGTAGACCCCCACCACCCGGAAGGTGAGGATATCCCCCTCCTTCAGAACCACCCGCAGCTCGTCCCCCAGGGCGGCGTCCATATCCCCGCCGTAGAGGTTGTTGACCAGCTTGTCGCTGACCACGCAGACGCTCCGCTGGCCGTCTATGTCCTTCTCCTGAATCCACCGCCCGGCCAGCAGATCCAGGCTGCTCACATCCCGATAGTCCTCGTTGACGCCGATCACGTTCAGATTGGCGTAGAGCCGCCCGTCCTTGGCCTGACCGCTGCCGGCAGTCTCCGAGAGGCTGATGCCGGCGATCACCTGGCCGTAGCGCTCCCGCAGGGCGTCCAGCATCTCGTTGGTGATGAGATCCTCGTCCTCGGGCTCCGACAGGGTGTACATCATCATGGGCATGAAGTCGTCGCTCTTGTCCTGTAGGTTCACCATGATATTGCTGGCACCCAGGGAGCTCATGGAGCCGGTGATGGACCCGGTGAGCCCGTTGCCCACCGTCAGAATACCGATGACCGCGCCGATGCCGATAATGATCCCCAGCATGGTCAGAAGGGACCGCATCTTATTGGCCCGCAGGCCCTCCAGGGCCAGGCGGACACTCTCACCGAGCCCCACAGCGCACCTCCTCCCCCGTATCCCCCACATACAGCCGGCCGTCCCGCATGGTGACATAGCGATCCGTCTCCAGGGCCAGCTCCCGGTTGTGGGTGATGAGCACAATCGTCTTTCCCTGCTCCCGGTTGAGCCGGTGGAACAAGTCCATGACCATCCGCCCGGTCTGGCTGTCCAGGGCCCCGGTGGGCTCGTCGGCCAGGATAATGGCCGGGTCGTTGGCCATGGCCCGGGCGATGGCCACCCGCTGCTTCTGTCCGCCGGAGAGCTCGCTGGGCTGGTGGTTCATCCGCTCCCCCATCTCCACCATCGCCAGCAGCTCCCTGGCCCGGACGGACCGCTGAGAGCCGGGAACACCGGCGTACATCATGGGCAGCTCCACGTTTTTCAGGGCGTTGGTCCGGGAGATCAGGTTGAAATTCTGGAACACGAAGCCGATCTTCCGGTTACGGATGGCGGAGAGCTCGTCGTCCCGGGCTTGGCTGACCACGGTGCCGTCGAGCACGTAGTGCCCCTCCGTAGGCCGGTCCAGCACGCCGATGACGTTCATCAGCGTGCTCTTCCCAGAGCCGGAGGGCCCCACAATGGACAGAAACTCCCCCGGCATCACATCCAGATCCACCCCGTGGAGGATCTCCAGCTCGTTGGGCTGGCCGATGTAGAAGCGCTTGTAGATGCCCCGCATCTCAATGAGGGGCCGGGCCTCCCCCATTACGCCATCCCTCCCATCATTGCCGCGTAGGGGTTCCCCCGGCTGGGTCCGGCGCCCTCGGGCACCGCCATGTTCAGCAGGGGGCGGTAGCGGTCCGGATCGCCGATGATCCGCAGGCCCTCCCGCAGCTCCGGCCCCATGACCACGATATCCAGATCGTTCTCAATGCCGGTGGACACCGGGTACTCACGCAGCAGATAGGTTCCGTCCGCCTGCTCCTCGGCGGCCAGGAGGCAGGTCTCCCCGGCCTCGTTGGTATAAACCGCCTCATAGGGCACGGTCAGGGCACCCCTGGCCTCGTCCAGCACGAAGCTCAGCCGCACGCTCATGCCGATGCGCAGGGCGGTGTCTTGGGAGAGAACCGTTACATCGGTATCAAAGGACACATCCCCGCCGCCGGCGGCAGTGGCCCCCTGGGCGGTCTTGGCGGCGGTGGGGGCGATGGAGGAGACCTCCCCGTGATAGACATCGTCGCCGGTGGAGTCGGACTTGATGGTGACGGCCATGCCCGGCTTCACCGAGGCCACGTCGTAGTCCTTCACCGAGGTGGCCACCACCAGATTCTCCACGTCCTCAATGACAAACAGCAGGCCCGACCCGCTGGAGCCCACCTCCGCGTAGACAGCGGTGACAGTGCCGGCGCAGGGGGCGGCGATCTCTGTGTCCGCCAGATCCGCCCGGAGCTGCCGGAGGCTCACCTCCCCGGTGGCCTTGTTGGCCCCGGCCTGGGCGCTCCTCAGGCTGTCCTGGTAGCTCTGGAGCTGGTTCTGGGCGGAGACCTTCGCCGCCTCCAGGTTGGTCTGGGCGGTCTGGTAGGCCTCATAGGCGGTCTCCACCGCCTTGGCGTAGTCCTCCAGCGCGTTGTCCACGGTGGTGGCGGAGGCGTTGTACTGGGTAATGGCGGCGGCGTAGCTCTCCTGGGCGTTGGACACGCTCCGCTGGGCCGTGGTGATCTGCTTCTCGCAGGACTCCACGCCGTTCTCCGCCTGCTTGAGGGCGTTCTCATAGCTTTTGACCACGCTCTCCGCCTGGGTGACAGCGGCCTCCAGCTGGGCCACCTTGCTGGCCTGGGCGGAAACCGCCTGGCTCAGGGAGGCGTAGCTGGCCTCGTACCCGGTGGCGGCGCTCTGAGCGGCGGACAGCTCGGCCCGCTTGGCGGTGAGCTGGGCGGTGAGCTCCGCCACATCCGTCCCCTCCTCGGGCGCGGCAATCCGGGCCTCCAGGTCGGCGATCTCCCCCTGGAGCCGCCTGACGGTGCCGGAGGGGTCCTCCAGCCGGTTCAGCTGCCGCTCCGCGTAGTCCAGATCGTCCTCCGCGTCATCCAGGTCGTCCTCCGCGTCCCGCAGGCTGTCCCGGGCGTCGTCCAAGTCCGCCTGGGCGTCCCGGACCGCCTCCTGGGCGTCATCCCGGGCGTCCACAGCGTTGGTGTAGCTCTCCTGGGCGTTCTCCAGGGCTACCCGGGCGGAGCGCAGACTGCTCTCCTGCCCCAGCAGGGTGGCGTTCTCCCCTGCCTCCAGCCCCTCCTTGTACCGCTCATATGTATCCATCGCGCTGGTGTAGCTGTTGTAGGCGTTGGTCACGGCGCTCTCCGCGCTGAGAATGCTGGCGTTGAGGCCCTGGTCCAGGGATGCCTTGAACTGCTCGTAGCTGTCCCGGGCGGCGTTCACCGAGGCGGCGCTGGTGCCGCCGGTGACGCTGAGGCTGGCCTCCTGGCTCTCGATCTGCTTCTGGATATTCTTGTCGTCCAGCTTGCAGAGCGGGGCGCCCTCCTCCACGTAGTCCCCCACCTCTACATAGACCTCCTGCACCGTATAGGCCATGGTGGAGTAGACGGTCATGGACTGGGCGCTCTCCACAGTGCCGGTGGCGCTGATGGTGCTCTGGAGGTCCTCAGCGGCCAGAGCCACCGTATCCGTCAGGGCAAGGGTGGCCTCCGCCTCCTTTTTCCCCGCCCCATTGAAGAAGGACAGAATCGCCAGAACGGCAACAGCCCCCAGCACAAAGGGCCACTTTTTCCTCCGCCGCCTGACAGGGACGGCCGCTCCGCCGTCGGACGGCGGCTCCTTTTTGAACAGCTGCGTGAAGCGCATGGTGGACGCTCTCCTTTCGGGTTGGATGGGGCGTAAGCGCGCAAAATCGTTTGCGTGCGAAATATGCCCCTACTATAGCAGGCGGGAGGAAAAATGTGTAGCCCTTTTTTTACAGGGATATGAACATTCCGTTAACGATAGGCCCCTCTCCCCCGTCTGACAGCGGCAGTATAGCCCTTCCACCAGGTGGAAAGTCAAGGGATTTCTGAAAAATTTTTTATTTTTCTTCCTGAGCCGCCGTCTGCGCGGCTATTGGGATGCTATATATAATGAATCCCTCCAGAGAAATGGGAAGGGGCTTGCTTTTTCCCCGTCAATCTGGTATATTTTCCTCACCAACAAACAGGAGGAGCGGGTGCTATGGGCGAAGCTGGGAGACGGCGGAATTGGAGCAGGCTGGGGACCGCCGCCGCGGGGATCCTGCTGTATGCCGTCGGCGTCAATATGTTTACCGTGCCCTTAGGGCTCTACGCCGGAGGGGTGCCGGGGCTCAGCCAGCTGCTGCGCTCGGCCCTGCTGGCGGTTCTGGGGTGGAAGAGCGCCCCTATCGACTTCGCCGGCGTGTTCTATTACCTGCTCAACGTCCCCCTTCTCTTCATCGCCTACCGGTATCTGGGGAAGCGGTTTTTCCGCAACACCCTCATCTGCGCCACGGCCTACTCCCTGTTTCTCAGCCTGGTGCCGGTGCCGGCGGAGCCCCTGGTGGACGATATGCTCACCGGGTGTCTTCTGGGGGGCGTCATCTCCGGGGTGGGCAACGGCATGGTGCTGACGGCGGGCTGCTGCGGCGGCGGGCTGGACGTGCTGGGGGTGTGGATCTCCCAGAAG
>JAIEIQ010000365.1 GCA_029065305.1 Oscillospiraceae bacterium | reverse complement strand
ACATCATTCCTAGTCTCGTGGGCTCGTAGATGTGTATAATAGACATGGGGGAAACCAGCGGCTCGGGGTGTTCGCCACCCGGTCGCCCTTCCGGCCCAACCCCATCGGGCTCTCCCTGGTCCGGCTGGTGGAAATCGGTCAGGACCGGGAGGCCGGGCCGGTGCTCCTCGTGGCCGGGGCGGATCTGCTGGACGGAACGCCCATCTATGATATCAAGCCCTACCTGCCCTACGCGGACTGCCGCCTGGAGGCCGCCGGCGGCTTCACCGACCGGACTCCCCGGCAGGTGCTGGAGGTGGCCTGTCCTCCGGAGCTGCTGGAGCGGGTGCCGCCGGAGAAGCGGCGGGCCCTGCTGGGAGTGCTGGCCCAGGACCCACGGCCCTCCTACCAGGAGGACCCGGAGCGGGTGTACGGGATGGCCTTTGCCGGGCTGAATGTGAAATTCACGGTATCCGGGAGACGGCTGGCGGTGCTGGAAATTCTGTAGGAGGCCCGCGTATAATTTTTTCCAATTCCGCCATACTACCTTCCATCCCACCCGGAAGGAAGGACTCCCCATGGACGAAAAAGCCCTTTTCAAAATCAGCTACGGCCTCTACCTCCTCTCCGCGCGAAGCGGCGAAAAGGACAACGCCTGTATCATCAATGCCCTGGCCCAGGTGACAAACCAGCCAAACCGTATCATCGCCGCAGTCAACAAGAGCTCCCTCACCCACGACCTCATCTTGGAAACGGGCCTCTTCACCGCCTCCATCCTCAGCGGCGACGCCCCCTTCTCCCTTTTTGAGCGCTTCGGCTTTCAGAGCGGGCGGGACCTGGACAAATTCGCCGGATTTTCCCACACCGCCCGGGAGGAAAACGGCCTTGTCTACCTCACCCAATTCGCCAACGCCTATCTCACCGGGCGGACTGTCTCCACCATGGACCTGGGGACCCACACCCTCTTTTTTGCCGATTTCATCGCCGGGCAGATCCTCTCCAACGTTCCCTCCCTGACCTATGAGGACTACTTCCAGCGCGTCAAGCCGGCGCCTGCCCCCAAAGCCTCCGGCAAGACCGGCTGGCGCTGCCGGGTGTGCGGGTATATCTATGAGGGAGAGACGCTTCCGCCGGATTTTGTCTGCCCCTGGTGCAAGCACGGGACAGCGGACTTCGAGCGGATAGATCTGTAAAAATTGGCGGACGAATTTTCAGGGAAACAAAAAAATTTTCTGCTTGACAAACGCTTTCCCGGCGTGTAAACTACGCCCATAACTGCAAAGCGGCAGCGGCGATGATGGAGACAAGTAGCCGGGCGGCTCACCCACAGTGAGCGGGGGACAGTGGAAACCCTGCGGCGGAGGCCCGGTGAATAACACTTCGGAGCTTGGAGCTGAACGGCGAAGGCCCAGTAGGCGAAGCGGGAACGGCCCGTTACAGCCGTCAGGCTTGTTAGAGCTGAAGTGACCGCACAAGCGGTAAATTAGGTGGCACCACGGATTCCGGCGATTCGTCCTAAAATTTTGATTTTAGTGACGCCGGTACATCTGGAGGTGCTTTTTTATGTGCGCGATTATGGGTTATACCGCAAAAGACATCCCCCGGGAATCTCTGCTCGCCGGGTTCCAGGCCACCAAGAGCCGTGGCCCGGACGACAGCCGGTCGCTGGAAACCGGCGCCGGGATCCTCCTCTTCCACCGCCTGGCCATCATGGGGCCGGAGCCCGCCGGGATGCAGCCCTTCACCGCCCCGGACGGCAGCGCCGTGGTCTGCAACGGCGAGCTCTACGGCTTCCGGGAGAGCAGGCGGGTGCTGGAGGCCAAGGGGTACCGGTTTGCCAGCGGGTCCGACTGCGAGCTCCTGCTCCCCCTCTGGCGGGAGTACGGGGTGGAGATGTTCAAAAAGCTGGACGCGGAGTTCGCCCTCATCCTCTACGACGCCCCCTCCGGCGGCTTCATCGCCGCCCGGGATCCCATCGGCATCCGGCCTCTTTACTACGGGTACAGCGCCTCCGGACACCTTCTCTTCGCCAGTGAGCCCAAGAATCTAATGGGTCTGGCAGACAAAATTATGCCATTTCCCCCAGGGCACTACTATAAAGACGGTAAATTTGTGCGTTATTGCGATATTGCCAAGGTGGAGGAGGTATGCTACGATGATGTGGAGACTATCTGCGCCAACATCCACGAGAAGCTGATCCTGGGCGTGGAAAAGCGGCTGGACGCGGATGTGCCCGTGGGATTCCTGCTGTCCGGGGGCCTGGACAGCTCCCTGGTGTGCGCCATCGCCGCCAGACTGCTGGGAAAGCCCATTGAGACTTACGCCGTGGGTATGTCCACCGACGCCATTGATTTGAAGTACGCCCGGCAGGTGGCGGACCACATCGGCAGCCATCACCACGAGATTTACATCACGGAGCAGGATGTGCTGGGGGCCCTGGAGGAGGTTGTCGCCGCCCTGGGCACCTACGACATCACCACCATCCGGGCCAGTATGGGGATGTACCTTATCTGCAAGGCCATCCACGAGCGGAGCGGCATCCGGGTGCTGCTCACCGGGGAGATCAGCGACGAGCTCTTCGGCTACAAGTACACCGACTTCGCCCCCAGCCCGGAGGCCTTCCAGGCCGAGAGCGAGAAGCGGATCCGGGAGCTCCACATGTACGACGTGCTCCGGGCGGACCGGTGTATTTCGGTCCACGGCCTGGAGGCCCGGGTTCCCTTTGGGGATTTGGATTTTGTGAGGTATGTCATGGGCGTGGATCCGGCCAGGAAGATCAATGTATACGGCAAGGGGAAGTATTTACTGCGCCGCGCCTTTGTGGGGGACTATCTGCCGGAGGGAATTCTCCAGCGGGAGAAAGCCGCCTTCTCCGACGCCGTAGGCCACAGTCTGGTGGACGATTTGAAGTCGCTGGCGGAGCGGACCTACGGGGAGGACTGGGAGAAGCGGGCGGAGGCATACGCCTATCACGCCAAGCCCTTCACCAAGGAGTCCCTGCTGTACCGGGAGATTTTTGAGAAGCACTACCCCGGCCAGGCGGAAATGGTTGCGGACTTCTGGATGCCCAACCGGGCGTGGGAGGGCTGCGATGTCAACGACCCCTCCGCCAGAGTCCTCAGCAACTACGGGGCATCCGGCGAATAAGAAAAGGAGATATACGTTTATGAGCGAGAAAACAATTCCCGAGCTCTTCGGCAGCATGGTTTTCAACGAGGAGGTCATGCGCCAGCGCCTGTCCTCCACCTGCTACAGGGCGTGGAAGAAGTGCGTGGAGGAGGGCACCCCCCTCTCCCTGGAGCACGCCCACGAGATGGCCGCAGAGATGAAAAACTGGGCCATGGAC
>JAIEIQ010000364.1 GCA_029065305.1 Oscillospiraceae bacterium | reverse complement strand
CGGCTCCACGATTTTGTACAATTTCTCGAAATCTACCGCTGCATCCACCTGCCGCAATAGATGTCCCGGTGGCACCAAGCTTTCTGTGTCCACCATTTCTATAACCCCTCGCTCATTTTTCCCTCGCTCCAACATATTCCTCACCCCTTACTCCCTATTTTATCATCTTTACATGAAAAAGTCTGCCGGTAGGCAGACTTTTTCGACAGGCTGCCGTCTCCTTACGGAGACTGGTTTTCTCCTCATTCACCTGTCTGCTGGAAAGAGTGTGCTCTTTCCGGCAGATGGGTGTTTTCTGTATTTCTAATAACTTTACTATATATTACAATTGCCTCAGAGAAAACTCTGGCCAGGTAGGGGAAATCTGTGTATGATTTGCCGGCTTTTTCGCGCGCTTGATTCCGCAAAGAATATTTAACAGCTCTTTTTTGTTTTTCGTCTTTACAAATCAGAATATTTGTTCTATAATAAACTTATCTTTTCAAACGTCTGCGGCGGAGGAAGGACTATGGACGAGAGGGAAAAAACCTGCTGCTTCTCCGGCCACCGGTCGGAGCGCCTGCCCTGGGGCACTGTGGAGGGCACTCCGGCCTGCGCCGCGCTGAAAGCCCGGCTGCGGCTGGCGGTGGAGCAGTCCTATGACCGGGGGATGCGGCACTTCCTCTGCGGCATGGCCCGGGGCTGCGACTTCTACTTCGCGGAGGCGGTTCTGGACCTGCGGCGGCAGAGGCCGGATATCACCCTGGAGGCCGCTGTCCCCTGCGCCACCCAGGCCAGGGGCTGGCCGGAGGCCGACCGGCGGCGCTACCGGGCCCTGCTGGCCTCCTGCGACCGGGAAACCCTGATCCAGGAGCAGTACACCTACGGCTGTATGCAGCGGCGCAACCGCTACATGGTGGACCACAGCGGCCTGCTCCTCGCCGTCTACGACGGCTCCCCCACCGGCGGCACCTGCTTCACCATCCGTTATGCCCTCCAGCGCGGAGTCCCCTATATCGAGCTGCGGCCCTGAAAAGGAGAGTGAAAAATGACAGAGAAACTGGATATGCTCTGGAGTAAAGCTCCCTCTCAGGGGTATGCCGCCCTGAAAGAACTGCTGGCAATCAGCGGGAAGTCCGGCGCGGTCTACCCCTATATAAATCAATTTATGGAGAAACTCAACAGCGACAACTCCTATTTCCGTACCCGGGCTCTGGCCCTGATCGTCGCGAACGCCAAGTGGGATACGGACTGCCGGATCGACGAAAACATAGACGCCATTCTTTCCCACATCACCGACCCCAAGCCAATCACCGCCCGGCAGTTTATTAGAGATCTGCCCGCTCTCGCCGCTGCGAAACCGGATCTGCGGCAGGATATTCTGTCTGCCCTGCGCCGTGCGGATACGCTGCGGTATCCTCTCAGTATGCGCCCCCTGGTGGAGCGGGACATCCGGAACGCCGTCGAGGAAATAGATCCCTGACGCAAAAAAGCCCTTTCGTATGTGTAGTACTGCCACACACGAAAGGGCTTTTTCTTATAGGTTCCTCTGGCTTAGACCAGCTCAATCATGGCAGTCTCCGCCGCGTCGCCCCGGCGGATGCCGGTGCGGGTGATGCGGGTGTAGCCGCCGTTGCGCTCCGCGTAGTTGGGCGCGATCTCCTTGAAGATCTTCTTGACCACATCCTCCCGGGTGATGAAGGCCATCGCCTGCCGGTAAGCGGCCAGGTCGCCCTTCTTCCCCAGGGTAATCATCTTTTCAGCCATCGGCCGGATCTCCTTGCAGCGGGTGACGGTGGACTCCATCTTCCCCTTGTCAAGGAAATCAGTCACCTGCTGACGGAGCATCGCTCTGCGCTGATCGGTCGTCTTACCGAGCTTACGAGTTCCGGGCATTGTTGGTTTCCTCCTTAAAAAGGCGTATCAGCCGTCCGTCGCAGACGGCTCAGTTGTTTTCTTCGTCGGCCAGGGACAGCCCCATCATGGCCAGCTTGTTGATGACCTCCTCCAGGCTCTTGCGGCCCAGGTTCCGAACCTTCATCATCTCGTCCTCGGTCTTGGAGATCAAGTCCTCGACGGTGTTGATGTTGGCCCGCTTGAGGCAGTTGAAGCTGCGCACGCTGAGATCCAGCTCCTCGATGGTCAGCTCCAGCACCTTGTCCCGCTGGGTCTCCGCCTTCTCCACCACCGTGGACTTGGAGCCCACTGTCTCAGACAGGTCGGTGAACAGGGTGAAGTGGTCGCACAGGATCTTCGCCCCCAGGCTCACCGCGTCCCGGGCGGAGATGGTGGAGTCGGTCCACACCTCAATGGTCAGCTTGTCAAAGTCGGTCATGTTCCCCACACGGGTGTTCTCCACCGTATAGTTGACCTTGTAGACGGGCGTGTAGATGGAGTCCACCGGGATGACCCCGATGATGTTCTGCTGGGCCTTGTTCCGGTCCGCAGGCACGTAGCCCCGACCGTGGCTGAGCGTGATCTCCATGTTCAGCGTCGCGCCGTTTCCAAGGGTGGCTATGTGGAGCTCGGGGTTGAGCACCTCCACCTCGCCGTCGCTCTTGATGTCGCCGGCGGTCACCTCGCAGGGGCCCACCGCCTCGATAAAGACGGTCTTGACACCCTCGCTGTGGAGCTTGGTAATCAGCTGCTTGATGTTCAGCACGATCTCCGTCACATCCTCCTTCACGCCGGGGATGGTGGTGAACTCGTGCTGCACGCCGGCAATCTTGATGCTGGTGGCGGCGGTGCCGGGCAGGGACGAGAGCATGATCCTGCGCAGGGCGTTGCCCAGGGTGGTGCCGTAGCCGCGCTCCAGAGGCTCGACCACGTACTTGCCATAGGAATCGTCGCCCGGCGTCTCAATGCACTCGATCTGGGGCTTCTCAATTTCAATCATGCAGTAGTTACCCTCCTTCTCAGTTCGGGGCGGGGCCGGTGGGCCCGCCCCCCAAATTCAGTTCTTCGGATAATCGAGGGTAGCCTCCTATTACTTGGAGTACAGCTCGACGATGAGATGCTCCTCGATGGGCATGTCGATGTCGTCCCTGGCGGGCATCTGAAGGACCGTGCCCTTCAGCGCGTTTTTCTCTTTCCCCAGCCACTTGGGCACCAGCACCATGGGCGCGTCCTCGCCCGTCAGGCGCTTGAAGATGGCGGAGGAGCGGCTGGCGTCGCTGACCTCGATGACGTCCCCGGCCTTCACCAGGTAGGAGGGGATGTTCACCTTCTTACCGTTGACGGTGAAGTGGGCGTGGCTGACCAGCTGCCGGGCCTGCCGGCGGGTGGACGCGAAGCCCAGGCGGTAGATCACGTTGTCCAGACGCCGCTCAATGAGGGTCAGCAGCTCCTCACCGGTCTTGCCGGGCATACGGGCGGCCTTCTCATAGTAGGCGCGGAACTGCTTCTCCATGATGCCGTAGACGAACTTGACCTTCTGCTTCTCCTGAAGCTGGAGGGCATACTCGCTCTT
>JAIEIQ010000363.1 GCA_029065305.1 Oscillospiraceae bacterium | reverse complement strand
CCGTGTAGGAGGTGCCCAGGCGAATGGTAACTATATTCTGGTGAATATAGGGAAATTCTGAGTTAAAGTAGAGCAGATACTTGTGCCGCGTCCCGTTTCCGATAATGGCCGGGGAAAATTTCCCCTCATAAACCGGATCGTGCAGCGTAAAGGTCAGCCCCCGGTCGGGGATGTCCTCCTGTACATAGTGGATGCTCTCCACCTGGAAAAGGCTGGTGAAATAGGTCCACAGCCGGTTAGCCAGGGGCAGGTCCTTATAGGCGAAGAGCTGCTGCTGCCCGCCGCTGGCTACCTTCCGGCCTCCCAGCATCATGGCGTCCAGGCGCTCCACCGTGTAGCCCCGGGCGCGGTAGGTCTCGGTAAATTTTGCCACGTACTCCGCTACGGCCTCGGAGTCCTTGTCCGGCGTCCGGCCGAAGGAGGCCACATCGCCGCGGGTCTCCTCGTCCAGCTCGCCGCTCTTTACCAGCTCGTTGAGATAGTCGCCGTAGGTCACGTAGTCCAAATAGCCGTACTCCTCCCACTTCTGGTAGCAGTAGGCGGTTTTCGCGTTGCCGCTGACCTTGGTATACAGCGGGTCCTTGGCGAAAACCAGATTCCGGTTGAGCATGGAATAGATCATCACCATGACGATGCCCACCAGGATCACGATGGAAAAGATCCCGTGGAGCAGGCGCTTGAGCAAGTATTTTGTCATGCGGGGTCACCCACCTCTCTCTAAGTGGCGGCGGGAGAACGGATTATTCCATTCTCCCGCCGCGCGCGTTATAGATCTTTGATCGCTTTGCTGATGGACAGGAAATCAGGCCCAGTACAAACCGAAGCTCTTGGCCATAAAGCCGTCGCCGTTGGGCAGGAGGGTGTCAAGGTAGGAGCAGGGATCACCGTAGTCGGGGCCCCAGCCGGCCATGTCGGCGAAGTCGTAGTTCATCTCCGCGCCGGTCTTGGGATCGTAGCCGCAGGCGTACCACTCGGGCTGGTCCACGCAGGTGATGAGGTTGACCTGAATGAGGCCGCCGCTCATCTCCTCCCAGCACTTCTTGATGACCTGGGCGCAGTTGAGCCACACCTCCGCGTTGCCGGCGTAGGGGTAGTCGATCTGGATGGGATTCTCGGCGGTGATCTCCAGACCCATCGCGGCCAGCTCCTCCACGGCCTTGGCCAGCTCGCTCTTGGCGTACTCCACGTTGTACCAGCCGTCGTAGCCGGAGGAGGCGCCCGCGCCGCCCGCGCCCTCGGGATCATAGACCTTGGCGGGGAAGCCGTCGGCGTCGATCTGGGCCTGGACAATCACGCCGTAGTTGGTGCCGGCGGGGAAGGTGGTGGGGGTGCCGTTGATGTCAACCGTCACGTCCTCCTCCAGCTTCACAAAGTCGCCGGGGGTGTAGGAGTTGAGCAGGTTGCTGAACTTGAGCTCCTCGCCGTTGCGCTGGGCGTTGAAGGTGCCGCGGTCCATGCCGGTGAGCAGAGCCATGCGGAAGTGCTGGTTGAGCATGGCGGCGTGGGTGCGGGCGGCGTCCTCCTCGGTCTGGGAGGAGACCACCTTGGTCGCGTCGGTGTTCAGGGCGTAAGCCTGCCGGTTCACGTTGAAGAAGCCCATGAAGCAGGTGGAATCGGTCCGGCTCTGGAAGTGGTAGTAGTCAAAGACGGAGACGGGAACCTCCTCGCCCTCGTCGTTGGTGGCCATCACGGGATTGCCGTCCTTGTCAACGGCGGAGTCCACCTTGGCCTGCTCCAGAGCGGAGGGGTTCAGGCCGGTGAGATCGATGGTGCCGGCCATGAAGTCGTTGTAGGGCCGCAGGGTGTCGGTGCCGTCGTCATAGATGAAGTTCAGGTTGGGGATGTTGACACTGTCGGGATTCCAGAAGGTGGGGTTCATCTTGTAGTTGATGGAGTTCTTGGAGGTGAAGTTGGTGATCAGATAGGCGCCGCAGTAGGCGATGTTGTTGGGGGTCTTGCCGTAGTTGTAGTCGGCGGCGGAGTTGTCATACTGCTCACCGAACTTGCCCCCCTGGGACTCGTAGTAGGCCCGGTTCATGGGGTAGAAGCAGCCGTAGTTGAGCATGGTCAGGAAATAGGGGGTCTCCTGCTCCAGGGTGTACTCCAGGGTGTACTCGTCCAGAGCCTTCACGCCCACGGTGGAGAAGTCGTCCGTCTCCTGGGCGATGTAGGCCTCCGCGCCCGCGATGGTGCCCTGGACCAGGACCTGCAGTCCGCCCTGGGCGTCCATCATGTGCTGCATACCGGCCACGAAGTCGTCAGCGGTGACCTCGCCCAGCTCACGGCCCTGGGAATCCACCCACTTTACACCCTGGCGGATGTGGAAGGTGTAGGTCAGGCCGTCCTCAGAGACTTCCCAGCTCTCAGCCAGGGCGGGCTGGGGCAGGCCCTCCACGTCGTACTGGAGCAGGCCGCAGATGGTCTTGCAGATGAACTCGGAGTCGCCCTGCTGGGAGGTAGCCAGGATGTCCCAGGTTTTCGGGTCGTCGGCGAAGCGGGCGCTGTTGTTGTAGGTGTCCTTGATGGTGTAGCCGTGCTCGGTGAGCCACGCCTTCACGCTCTCCAGGTAGGTGCCGGTGCCGGACAGCTCGCCGTACAGGGCCTGCATGGCGGCGTAATCCTCGGCGGAGATGATCTCCTCCACGGCCACGATCGTCTCATAATGGTACTCATCGTAGCCCCACAGGCAGGGGGAGTTGGTGTAGGGGGCGATGCGGGTCATGGCGTAGCCGCCGCCGTAGCTCTGCTTGGGCATCATGATGGCGGACTCCAGCATCTTCGCCTCAGCGATGCCCATGAGGGCGTACCGCTGGGAGAGATCCTGGCACTCCTTGGCGGTCATGTACGCGTCATAGAAGTCGCCAAAGACCATCTCATAGATCTCGTCGTCGTCCCGGGTCATCTCCCGGTAGTCCGTGACCTCGGCGGGAGCGGCGTCGCCGTCGCCCTCGGGCGGGGTCTGGGTGTCCCCGGCGGGCGTCTGGGCCGGATCGGCCGGAGGCGCGTTCCCGCCTCCGCAGGCGGCCAGGCTCAGCAGCATGACCAGAGCCAACAGCAAGCACAATAACTTCTTGTTCATAGTGATCCTCCTAAAAAAATTATCTTTAACCACCTCGTAGGTTGTCCCTTCGGGCCGGTTAAATACACAGGGGCGCGCAACTTCATTAGACAGCCGCCTTTTGGCGGCTGTCTCGCTTTAATAGATTAAAGCGCCCGGAAGAAGCGGCAGGCGGTATTTGACCCGAGAGGGGCACCGCCTGTCTTGACAGGTTCTAATTATACTGAATTTTCCACAGTTTGTCAAGGACGCCAAGCCTGAAAATGCAAGGCCTTGAGCCGAATTATGCAAATCGGTCCCGCAGCCGGTCAAAAAACAGGGGGCGCTTCCCCGAAAGCGCCCCCTGTTTTTATCCGAGTCCCTTTTTATACGCCGCCGCGGAGGCGATGAGCTCCTCCGCCCCGGCCAGCATGGCGGCGGTGGGCTTCTCCCCGCCGGTGAGGCGGGCCAGCTCCCCCTTCCGCCGCTCCAGATCCAGGTTCTCCACGCTGGTGAAGGTCCTCCCCTTCCGCTCGCCCTTCTCCACGGAGAAGTGGGTGTCCGCCATAGCCGCCAGCTGGGGCAGGTGGGTCACGCACAGCACCTGCTTGCTCCGGCTGACCTGGGCCAGCTTCTCCGCCACCTTCTGGGCGGCCCGGCCGCTGACGCCGGTGTCCACCTCGTCAAAGACCAGGGTGCCGATGGCCTCGTTCTCCGCCAGCACGTTTTTCAGCGCCAGCATAATCCGGGCCAGCTCGCCGCCGGAGGCCACCTTGTTGATGGGCTTGAGCTCCTCCCCCACGTTGGCGGACATGAGAAAGCGGACCTCGTCGATGCCGGTCCTGTCCGGCTCCCGCTCCGTGAACCGGATGGAGAAGCGGACCTTGGGCATATCCAGCTGCCGCAGCTCCTCCTGAATCCGGCCCTCCAGATCCTTCGCCGCCGCCCTCCGCTTCTCGGAGAGGGCCTTCGCCGCCTTCATGGCCTGGGCGCGCTCCTTAGCCAAGGTCTTCTCCAGCCGGGCCAGGGTGTCGGAGGCGAAGGCGATCTCGTCCAGCTCCCCCCGGCACTTCTCCAGATAGGCGATCATGTCCTCCTCGGTCTCGCCGTACTTCTTCTTCAGGCGGTAGAGCTGGTCCGCCCGGCTCTCCAGCTCGTCGAGCTCCCCGGGGCTGAACTCCAGGTCCCCGGCCAGATCCCGCAGCGTCTCCGCCACGTCGTAGCTCTCCGAACGCAGGCCCTCCAGCCGCCCGGCCAGCTGGGCGAACTGCTCCCCCAGCCCCCGGACCGAG
>JAIEIQ010000362.1 GCA_029065305.1 Oscillospiraceae bacterium | reverse complement strand
TCCCCCCGGGGGGTGAAGACGAAGACCTCCTCCGCGAAGAGGTCCACCTTCAGGGAGTGGATGAACTCCTCCGCGTCCGCGTCCTCCTGGTTCTCCAGGAGCCTCCTGATCCACTCGTAGGTCCCCTCCCCGCCGTTGGTGCGGATGCCCTGCTTATACTTCCAGTGGGCGGCCACGCCGTACTCGGCGATGGCGTGCATGTCGTAGGTGCGGATCTGCACCTCGAAGGGGATGCCCTCCTCGCCGATGACGGTGGTGTGGAGGGACTGGTACATGTTGGGCTTGGGTGTGGCGATGTAGTCCTTGAACCGGCCCAGGATGGGCTTGTAGAGCTCGTGGACAACCCCCAGCACGTTGTAGCAGTCGGCCACCGTGTCCACCAGCACCCGGAAAGCGAAGAGGTCGTAGACCTCCTCCATGGTCTTGTCCTGGGTGTACATCTTCCGGTAGATGCTGTAGGGGTGCTTCACCCGGCCGTAGACTGTGGCGTTGGGGATCTCCAGCTCCGCAAGCCGGTCGTTGATCTGGCTCTGGACCGCGCCCATGAACTGGTTGTGCTCCGCGCTGTCCGCCGCCAGGTTCTTCTCAATCTCGTCGTAGGCCACGGGATCCAGGTACTTCAGGGACAGATCCTCCAGCTCCCACTTCATCCGGGCCAGACCCAGCCGGTGGGCGATGGGGGCGTAGATCTCCATGGTCTCAAAGGACTTCTTCTTCTGCTTCTCCGGCGTCTGGTACTCCATGGTGCGCATATTGTGGAGCCGGTCGGCAATCTTGATGAGAATCACCCGGATGTCCCGGCTCATGGCGAAGAGCATCTTCCGCAGGTTCTCCATCTGCTCCTCTTCCATGGTGCTGAAGGTGACCCGGGTCAGCTTGGTGACGCCGTCCACGATGTCCGCCACCGTGGCCCCGAAGAGCCGGGCGATGTCGTCATAGGTGCTGTCGGTGTCCTCAATGCAGTCGTGGAGCAGGGCGGAGATGATGGACTCGCTGTCCAAACGCATTTCCGCCACAATCTGGGCCACATTGATGGGGTGGGTGATATAGGGCGTCCCGTCCCGGCGCAGCTGGGCGCCGTGGTGGGCGTTGGCATATTCGTAGGCGGCCCGGATCTGGGCGAAGTCCGCGGAGATGTTGTACCCGCGGATGGTCTTTTCCAGATGCTCGTACCGCTCCTCAACCGTGACCATGTCACAGACCTCTCTTTCCGTCTTTCTTTCCAAGGGCCCGGCGCAGGGCCTCCATGTGGACGCTCTCCTCCAGGTCCGCGCGCCGGCCGGGCAGGGGGCGCAGGGTCATCCGCTCCTCCCGGACTGTCACCGCCACGAGCCCCCGCTCGGCGAAGATCTCCACCCCCACGGCGGCCCGCAGAAAGCTCTCCGTCCCGTCCAGGGCTGCGGCCAGGGAGCGCAGCATGGGCAGCCTGCCCCCCTCCCACAGCTCCTCCCGCTCCAGCCGCTCGATGGCCCGCCACAGGGAGACGAACTGCTCCCGCCGGGGCAGCAGGCGGATTGCCTCCCGCTCGGTGAGCGCTCCGCCGCTCACCAGCCGCCCCACCAGCTCCAGGCACTCCCGCTCCCGGACGCTGGGGCCCAGGGCCGGGCGGAGGTCGATGAGCTGGAGCTGGACGCTGGAGCTGCCCCGGAACTCGTTGATCTGGAGGTGGAAGGCGGCGTCCACCCGCATCCCCACCGCCGCGCCGCAGTCGGCGGCGGTGGTGGAGAAGAAGATGGCGTCAAACCGCCGCCCCCCCTTCTCCAGCCGCAGCTTCAGGTGCCGGTTCTGCCCCACGTTCTGGAGGGCGTCCACCTTGACCCCCAGCAGGGCGAACACGGGCCGCTCGTTCCCCGACCCGTAGGGCTCCAGCCGGGAGAGCTCCTCCACCTCCTCCAGGGAGATGTCGTCGGGCTGATCCACCACCGCGTCCACCGCCAGGGACGGCACGGGCCGCTCCCCGCCGGAGAAGCCCCGGACGCACCGGTTCATCCGCCGCCGGAAGGCGGGGATATCCTCCTCCCGGATATTGAACCCCGCCGCCAGCTCGTGGCCCCCGAAGTCCAGCAGCAGGTCCGAGCAGGACTCCAGGGCCGCGAAGAGGTTGAACCCTCCGTAGCTCCGGCAGGAGCCCTTGCCCACCCCGTTCTGGAGGTGGATCATAAAGCTGGGGCAGGAGTATTTCTCACTCAGGCGGCTGGCCACAATGCCAACCACCCCCTGGTGCCACACTTCGCTGGAGAGGACCAGGGCGCTGCGCTCGTCGGGGGGCAGCGCGGGGATCTGCTCCACCGCCTGAGCAAAGATCTCCTGCTCCACCAACTGCCGCTCCCGGTTGAGCTCGCACAGCTGCCGGGCCAGCTCCTCGGCCCGCTCCGGGTCATCGGTCAGCAGCAGGTCCGCCGCCAGCTCCGCCTTCCCCATGCGCCCGGCGGCGTTGATGCGGGGGGAGAGGACAAAGCCGATCTGGGTGGAGGTGACGGCCCTGTCCGTGAGCCCCGTCTCCCGCAAAAGGGCCTTGAGCCCCAGAAAATCCGTATTGCCGATGGCCTCCAGCCCCCGGTGGACGATGGTGCGGTTCTCCCCGCTCATCTGCATCACATCGGCCACGGTGCCGATAGCCGCCAGGGTGCAGTAGCGGGCGAAGAGGGCCTCCTCCCGCTGCTCCCCCAGGGCCAGC
>JAIEIQ010000361.1 GCA_029065305.1 Oscillospiraceae bacterium | reverse complement strand
TTTTCGGAAGTTTTTTCAGCGCCCCGCCAGCCTTTCGACCGGCTCCTCTCAGACAGCTCGCTTATTCTACCAGAACCTGAGCTGTTTGTCAAGCACTTTTTTCGCTCCCGATGAAGTTTTTTTAGCTGCTCGCCTCCTTGAGCTCCCCGCTCGCTGACGGCTTAGCTAATATAACAGATTGCCACTCTATTGTCAACCCCTTTTTCCGATTTTTTTCGAGTTTTTTCCTCCGCCCCCTTTTTCTTCCTCTCCGGCCCCGGCGGATACTTTAAATATATAAACACCTGGCCCCAAACTTTCCGGCGGAAAAATGTGAAGTTTTCATATATACTTTTCCTCTGAAATAGTGTATTCTTGGATGTATCTTTTCCTGAAAGGAGGCATTACCCGTGCGATTTACCAAGATGAACGGCGCGGGCAACGACTTCATCATCCTCAATAATATGGAGGAGCGCATTGATTTCTCCCTCTTCCCCGCGATTGCCCGCACCCTCTGCCACCGCCGCCTCTCCATCGGCGCGGACGGCCTGATGGTTGTGGAGAAATCCCTCCAGGGCGGCGACTACCGGATGCTCTTCTACAACAGCGACGGCTCCACCGGCGAGATGTGCGGCAACGGCGCCCGCTGTATCTGCCGCTACGGCTATGAAACCGGCCTGGCCGGAGAGGTCCAGCGGGTGGAAACCCCCTCCGGCCTCGTCACCGGGCGGCGGCTGGACCGCCGGAACTACCGCGTCCGCCTCACAGACCCCAGCGTCATCCGCCTGGACTACCCGGCGGAGGCCCTTGGGAAGCTCCGTCCCTGCGCCTATATCGAGCTGGGGACGCCGGGACTGCCCCACGCGGCGGTCCACTGCCCCGGTCTGTCCGGCAAGAGCCCCGACGAGCTGCGGGAGCTGGCCCGGGCTCTCCGCTGGAGCCCCGCCTTCCCCAAGGGCGCCAACGTGAACTTTTACGACATCACCGCCCCTGACCAGGTGGTGGAGCTGACCTATGAGCGGGGGGTGGAGGACTTCACCATGGCCTGCGGCACCGGCACCGGCGCTGTGGTTCTGGCCCTGACCCTCCTGGGCAGGGTCAGCGGTGAGGACGTGTCCGTCTCCGTCCCCGGCGGCGCCCTGCGAGTCACCATCGACCGGGACTGCGACACGGTAAAAGCCATCTGGCTCACCGGCCCCACCAACGTGGTCTGCTCCGGCCAGGTGCAGGATGAGGATCTGGTCATCTGATCCCCCTAAAAAGGAGGCTGATATCCTTTGAAAACACTCATCAGGGACGGAACCGTCCTGGACCCGGCCAACGGCGTCGAATCCCGGCTGAATCTGCTGGTAGAGGATGGCAGAATCGCCGCCGTTACCAGCAGCCTGCCCCGGGCGGACCGGGTCATCGACGCCGCGGGCAAGCTGGTGCTCCCGGGCTTCATCGACATTCACATGCACGAGGACCCGGTGGGCGCGGACGGCAGGATCGCCTGCGGCATTTTCGACTGTATGCTGCGCATGGGCGTGACGACGGCGGCGGGGGGCAACTGCGGCATCAACCGCTGCGACCCGGTTGAGTATCTGGACCTGGTGGACCGGGACGGCGCGCCGGTCAACGTGCTCCTCTTCGCCGGACACCACTATTTCCGGGAACAGGCGGGAGCCCTGGACAAGTACGCCCCCATCACCCCGGAGCAGGCCGCAAGGCTCCGGTCCTCCCTCCAGCGGGCCCTGGACGGCGGTTGCGCGGGTATCTCCTACGGCCTGCGCTATGTCCCCGGCACAAGCCGGGAGGAATTTCTCGACACCGCCTCCTGCTGCGCCAAATCCGGCAAGCTCCTCACCGCCCACATCCGGGGCGACGCCCTGGATGTTTTCTCCGCTGTGGAGGAGGCGGCGGAGGCCGGGCGGCGCTTCGGCATTCCAGTCCAGATCTCCCACATCGGAAGCATGGCCGGCTTCGGCCAGATGGCGGAGGTCCTGCGGCAGATCGACGAGTACCGCATGAACGGCCTGGACATCCAGTGCGACTGCTACCCCTAC
>JAIEIQ010000360.1 GCA_029065305.1 Oscillospiraceae bacterium | reverse complement strand
GGTGGTGGTAGTGGAGGATCTGATCTCCACCGCCGGCAGCGTCCTGGAGGTGGTCAGCGTCCTGCGGGAGGCCGGAGCCCAGGTTCTGGGCATTGTCAGCATCTTCACCTACGGCATGAAAAAGGGCCTCGACCGCCTCGCCGCCGCGGATGTGAGAAACATCAGCCTCACCAATCTCGACGTAATCGCCCAGGCGGCGGCGGACGAGGGCTATATCAAGCCGGAGGATATCGCCCGGATTCTCGCCTTCCGGGACAACCCCTCCGACGAGAGCTGGATCGGCAGAAAGGACTAATATGGAAAACGTGAGAAGTTTGATAGACATTCTGGAACTGAGCGTAGCGGAGATCGACGAGCTGGTGGACCTGGGGGCGAAGATCATGGCCGACCCCGCCGCCTACGCCCACAAGTGCGACGGCAAAATCCTGGCCACTCTGTTCTTCGAGCCCTCCACCCGCACCCGTCTGAGCTTCGAGAGCGCCATGCTGAGCCTGGGGGGCCAGGTGCTGGGCTTCTCCGAAGCCGCCAGCTCCTCCGCCGCCAAGGGGGAGAGCGTGGCTGACACCATCCGCACCGTCAGCTGCTACAGCGACATCATCGCCATGCGCCACCCCAAGGAGGGCGCGCCCCTGGTGGCCTCCATGAACTCCGACGTCCCGGTGATCAACGCCGGGGACGGGGGCCACAACCACCCCACCCAGACGCTGACGGACCTTTTGACCATCCACAAGGAGAAGGGCCGGTTTGACCACCTGACCCTGGGCTTCTGCGGGGATTTGAAGTTTGGCCGGACGGTCCACTCCCTTATCTCCGCCATGAGCCGCTACGCGGGCACCCGGATCGTGCTCATCTCCCCGGAGGAGCTGAAGCTGCCCGGCTATGTAAAGAAAGAGGTTCTCCAGAAAAACAACATCGAGTACGTCCAGACCACGGATCTGGAGGCCGTCATGCCGGAGCTGGATATCCTCTACATGACCAGAGTTCAGCGGGAGCGGTTCTTCAACGAGGAGGACTACCTGCGCCTGAAGGACAGCTATATCCTCACGCCGGACAAGCTCCGCACCGCCAAGGAGGACCTGCGGATTCTCCACCCGCTGCCCAGGGTCAACGAGATCAGCGTAGCGGTGGACAGGGACCCCAGGGCCTGCTATTTCCAGCAGGTCCGCTGCGGCCGGTATATCCGCATGGCACTGATCATGAAGCTGTTGGAGCTCGCGTGAGGGGAGGAGAGACGCCATGACCATTGATTCCATTAAAATTGATTCCATCAAAAACGGCATTGTCATCGACCATATCGCCGCCGGGAAGGCTATGGAGCTCTATCAGATCCTGGGGCTGGGCAAGCTGGACTGCTCCGTAGCCATCCTCAAAAACGTCTCCAGCGGCAAGCTGGGGAAGAAGGATATCATCAAAATCGACCGGAACCTGGACCTGGACTGGGACATCATCGGCTATGTGGACCCCAATATCACCGTCAACATCATCAAGGACGGCGAGCGGGTGGAAAAGCGCCAGCTCAAGCTGCCGGAGACAATCCGGGGCGTCATCCACTGCAAAAACCCCCGGTGCATCACCTCCATAGAGCAGGAGCTGCCCCAGGTGTTCAAGCTCACGGACCGGGAGAAGCGGGTGTACCGCTGCCTGTACTGCGAAACCCAGGCGGGGAAATAGAAGGGCTGTTGACAGGATATCATTATTTTGATAGAATAATGATATTATCAAACAGGAGGTGCCGACATGCCGAATATCAGACCCAGCTCCGACCTGCGGAACAACTACAATGAGATCTCCGCCTTCTGCCATCAATACGGCGAGCCGGTCTATATCACCAAGAACGGAACCGGCGATCTCGCCGTGCTGAGCATCGAGGCCTATGAGCGCCTGGCGGGCAGGTTTGAGCTCTACGCGCTTTTGGAAAAAGGACTGGAGGACATCAAGGCAGGACGAACCATCCCGGCGGAGGAGGTCTTTGCCGAACTGGAAAGAGATTTGGAAAATGGAACACTATAGTATCCATTTGACCCAAAGCGCCCAGGCAGATATCCGTGATATTGCAGGCTATATTTCTTTAGAGCTGCGGGTGCCCTTGACAGCGAAAAAGCTCCTCCGCCGTTTCAGGGAGGCTATTTCTTCCCTGGAGACCATGCCGGAGCGCTATGCCCTGGTTTCTGACGGATATCTCGCCACCCGGGGGGTCCGGGCTGTGTCAGCGGGAGAGTATCTTCTCTTTTACACCGTGGACCGCAGCGGAAGGAGGGTCAACGTCTCCAGAGTCCTCTACGGCAAACGGGACTGGGTCAGCATCCTGACGAAAGATTTATAAAAAAGAATACCGCCTCTGCATAAAAAAGCCTCCAGCCGACCAAAATACGGCTGGAGGCTTTTCCCGGCCTCGAAAACGAAAATGTGAAAGGAAGAACAAGATGGATAACAGAGGCAAGCGGCAGGCTGCCTCCATCTTCGGCAGCACGGGCTTCTACATAGCCCTGCTCGCCTGCGTTCTCGCAGCCGGAGTGGTTGGCTATTTCGCCCTGCTAAGAAACGATGGAACCAGCACCGAACCTGTCCAGACCGTGGACAACACCGTCCCCCGCAACTCCGTTCCCGTATCCCTCCCGGAGGAGGAGCCCGCTAAGCCGGTGGTCAAGGATCAGCCGGTAACTGTCCCCGCCCCTATCCACACCCTTCCGGAGCCGGAGGAGGAGGAAGCCCCCGTCTCCGCCCCGGCGGAGGTCCCTGTAGACGCGGAGGCCCCGGGCATCGCGGCGGAGCCGGTGGAGATCACGCCGCCCCAGCGGCTCTCCCCCCTGGCCGGGGAGACGGTGGCCGTGTTCTCCGTGGACCGGCTGAGCTATGACGAAACCCTGGGCGACTGGCGGACCCACGACGGCATCGACATCAAGGCCGACGCGGGCACCAGCGTCACCGCCGCCTGTGCCGGTACGGTGCTCCAGGTGGAGGAGGACGGCCGCATGGGAACCGCCGTCACCATCGACCACGGCGACGGCTATGTCACCACCTACGCCAGCCTCCAGGGGGAGCCTCTGGTGCTGGCCGGGGAGGAGGTCGCCGCCGGGACGCCCATCGGCGCGGTGGGGAACACCTCCTTGACGGAAGCGGGCCTGGGGGCCCACCTCCACTTCTCCGTCACCCGAAACGGCGAGGCCATCGACCCTGCGGGATATCTGGACTACAGCGAATAAACGGCGAGGCCGGGAGAGCGTTCTCCCGGCCCCGTTTTCTTACGCGGTGTAGCCCGCGCCGGTGTCGATGGTGATGGTCTTGGTTGCGTTGTCCCAGCCGATGCCGAAGTCAAAGGCCTGTCCGATATCCCGGAGCTTGAAATAGTTGTTGCCGCCGATGGTATAGGCGGTGAGGGACACTTCTTTGCCGTCAATCAGCAGCTTGGAGGCGGAAACGGACGCGCTCTGCGCACCGGAACCCTTCGCCATCTCACTGCCATTAGCGGTGTAGCCCTGGCCGGAGGTCAGTGTAATCGTCTTGGAAGCATTGTCCCAGCCCACCTCGAACTGCTTCTCCGTCCCGTTGAGGACGAAAGCCAGATCCCGCAGCTTGAAATAGTTGCTCCCGTCAATAGTGTACGCGTCAAACGCCACTTCCTTGCCATTCACCAGCACTTTGGAATTGGTGGGATTGGCGCTGGGGCCCGCAGGTTTGGCGGGGGTGCTGGGGGTGCTGCCGGAGACGGACGGCTCCGTCCAGCCGGAGGATTTTATAACACTCGGTCTGCCGTCGTCGTTATAATTATTCACCTCGAAAATCCCCGGCTCGTTGGTATATTCTACCCATTTGAGCTTGCAGGGCACAATCTCCGCGCCGGTGGTGTCCACAAAGCCCCACTTCCCGTCAAAGTTTTCTACTGCGGCTACGCCGCCGGAGAAGTCCTCGACACTTTCATACTTGGGGGATACGATCTCCCGGCCTGTGTAGTCAATGAAGCCGTCCCGCCACCTACCGGACTCGTTGCTCCAGATTCGGAAGCAGCCGTTGCCGAGGGCGTCGATCTCGGAGAACTTACTTGTCC